>NZ_VMMW01000099.1:0-2433 GCF_013277425.1 Streptococcus sp. 79 | reverse complement strand
GCTAAAATCGTTCTGGATCGCTTTCACATTGTGCAACATCTTAGCCGTGCTATGAGTCGTGTCCGTGTCCAAATTATGAATCAGTTTGAACGAAAATCCCATGAATACAAGGCTATTAAACGCTACTGGAAACTCATTCAACAGGATAGTCGTAAACTCAGCGATAAACGTTTTTATCGCCCTACTTTTCGTATGCACTTAACCAATAAAGAGATTCTTGACAAGCTTTTGAGCTATTCAGAAGACTTGAAACACCACTACAATCTCTATCAGCTCTTACTTTTTCACTTCCAGAACAAGGAGCCTGACAAATTTTTCGGACTTATTGAGGACAATCTAAAGCAGGTTCATCCTCTTTTTCAGACTGTCTTTAAAACCTTTCTAAAGGATAAAGAAAAGATTGTCAATGCCCTTCAACTACACTATTCTAACGCCAAATTAGAAGCAACCAATAATCTCATTAAGCTTATCAAACGAAATGCCTTTGGATTTCGGAACTTTGAAAACTTCAAAAAACGGATTTTTATCGCTCTGAACATCAAAAAAGAAAGGACGAAATTTGTCCTTTCTCGAGCTTAGCTGACTTCAACCCACTACAGTTGACAAAGAGCCGTTTTAAATTATCTTGGATTATTTAACCCACTCACCGTTGTGGTTTACTTTATAACCATCTACAGTTGTATTAACTGCAAGAGCTCCTGACGCGTATGAGTAGTACCATTTACCACCAACTTGATACCAACCAGTTGCCATTGAACCTGATGATTTCAAGTAGTACCAAGTACCGTTATCTTTAACCCAACCAGTTGCCATTGAACCGTTGTCGTTTAGGTAGTACCAAGTACCATTGTCTTTAACCCAACCAGTTGCCATCCAACCAGCTTGGTCAAAATAGTACCAAGTTCCGTTGATTTTTTCCCAACCATTAGTTGTGTAAGAACCATCAGCGTGTTTGTACCACCAGCGAGAACCTGATTGAACCCATGCTGCTTGAGCAGCTGGTTTTTCAGCAGAAGCTACTAGTTGAGGAATTTCCAAAAGGGTTGCTTTACCATTTTGTACTCGAACTGTTAATTTATATGTTCCACGTTTAGTTTTAACTTCAACAGTACTTTTAGCTGATTTTTCATACTTAATCTCAACTGCTTTACCATCAAGTTTCAGTTCATTACCTTCTTTATCATAAACCTTAACATATCTATCGGTAACAACTCTTTGTTTATTAGATTGTTGAGATTGTTGAGATGCAAGGTGAGACTTAATATCATCAATAGTCAAATCACCATTTTCAGTAGTATTAACTTTACCACTTGCTTCTTCTCCACGTTTAGCTGCTGCTTCTGCTGCTTCTGCTGCTTCTTTAAAGAGTTTAGAAACTTCTGCACTTGGTTCTGTTCTCTCATCAGCTGCAGGTTTAGCATTTGGCAATGTTTGAACATTAGCCTCACTAAAAGTTGCTGTATCAGCTGAAACAGCTTGTACAGCACCAAATGCTGCAAGAGCGACTGCGCTTGTCAATAAAACTTTTTTCATCGTTTTATCTCCTTTGTTTTTCTTTAAAATATTTTTTCGTAAGACTACCTTACTACCATAGATTATATAAATATTTGCAGGATTTGTCAAGAGTTTTCTTCGAGTTTTTAAACTTTTTACCTATTTTTTCAAAAAAGCCAAATTTCAAGTTCAAGTTAGCCATCAAGCAGTCTTCTCTGGGTGATTTGTAGTTCAAGCATTTTTTAGGATAGTTATTAATCCAATTTTAGATGAATGCGACTTCTTTGGGAGTCGTTTTCTTAGTTCCCTTAGGTAACCATCTCCGAATGAGCCTGTTGTGATTCTCATCAGTTCCCCTTTTCCCAAGAGGCATAGGGGTGCGCATAATAGATATGTTCCTCAGAAAATACATCAGACAAGCGGTTAAATTCTGTACCATTATCTGCCGTGATGGACAGAATCTTGTCTTGTTTTAAGATGAGTTTTAGAGCCTGATTGACCGATTCAGCGCTTTTATTATGCCATATGGCATTGTCCATAACGAGTAAAAGATAATCATCTGAATAAGCTTGTGAAAGCTCTTCTAAAAAGGCGTTCATCCACTCAGTATGACATCCACCAGCGATTAAGAAAAATGATTCGCCTGTATGGGCATCAACAGCTCCATAACAATAGCAAAATTCTCGTATATAATGACTATGGACATGTGGACCTACTCCTATTGGAGCCCAACAAGATCCCAGTTTACTGATTCTACCGAAACCAGCCTCATCTTGGTACATCAAGCAAACCTTACGAAAAGGTCTACTGGTTTTAAAGCGCTTTCTTTTCTTCTTGAATTGAGATTTTATTTTTAGACGCGACAATGGTTTGAGAGTCTACTTTCTTGGGATGTGCTGGACGTGGCCTAATATTTCGCCAACCATGGTGCTTCAAGAG
>NZ_VMMW01000098.1:0-1777 GCF_013277425.1 Streptococcus sp. 79 | reverse complement strand
CCCTTGGTACATCTGGATTTTCCGACTATTTTTCAACTTTTTGTTTGTTGTATATAGTTATGTATGCTATAATAGAGTATGGCATTTATTAAAACAACAACCAACAAAGAAGGACGTACTCATGTCTATCTTGTGGAGGGATATCGAAAAGATGGAAAAGTCAGACAGCGTATTTTGAAAAAATATGGTCTCTTAGATGAACTAGAGGTAGAGGAACCTGATATCTTAGAACGTTTGAAACGTGAGGCAAAGGAAGGTCTACTAACAGAACCTCAATTCTTTCAAGTAAGCTATGACCTACTGGCTCCTATGAATGAGGTGGATCAGTCCTATGGTTGGATGGTCTTGGATAACCTGTTTGAAGAGTTAAAACTAACCGAGTTTCTAAAGACAGTGAAATCGAAATCAGAGTACGATTTGGCTCAAATTTTAAAACTATTAGTTTTTCAGAGAGTCCTCAATCCAGATAGTAAGTTATCTACTTATGCTTCTCAAGTAAACTTATTTGGTCATTGGGAAATAAGCCTCAACGCTATTTATCGTTCGTTAGATAAGTTGGATACCTTGAAAGAAAAACTTCTGCTTCATCTTCATAAAGAAGTGAGTCGCATGACCAAGCGTGAAGCACGTTTAGTTTTCTACGATGTAACGAACTACTACTTTGAAACAGATATCCCCGATGAGACGGTTGTTTCAGTTGATGGTGAAATTCTAAAAGAAGGACTAAGAAGGCGAGGTCCTAGTAAGGAACATCGTCCCAAACCCATTGTCCAATTAGGATTATTTATGGATACGAATGGAATTCCCATCAGTTATAAGTTATTTAGAGGAAATCAAACAGATCCTATTACCTATCTTCCAGCTGTTGAGGAAGTTAAAAAACAGTTTGGAATTGAGCGTATTGTGGTGGTGGCCGATAAGGCTATGAATAGCTCTTACAATATTTCTGAGATGATTCATCAAAAAGATGGATGGCTCTTCTCCCAGAAGCATCGTGGACGGCGTGGCGCCTCAAAGGAGCTACAAACACAAATTCTAAATCCAAACGATTGGCAATTTAATAAGGAGTTGACCTTCGCAAAGAAGTCCTATCTACGTGAACGCAAGCTGGGAACGAAGAAGGATTCTCCACTTGTCAAAGAGAAAGTTCTGATTACTTGGTCTAAGAAATACGCTGATCGAGAACGGATTCGTCGGGAAGGTGCTTTAGAATATGCCAGCCAACTAACCAATGCGGAACTCTTTCGACAGACCAGTAAAAAAGGAGGCAAGAAATATCTAGACCTCCACTATCTGGATGAAAAAACAGGGGAACTAAAGCCTTTTTCCCCACTTGTTACCATTGACCATGAGCAGGTTGATTTTGATGCTCAGTTTGATGGTGTGAATGTTCTTGTAACAAGTGAAGTTGGAATGACAGATGAAGAGATGTTGGAGGCTTATAAAGAGTTAGCTAAGATTGAGGATTGCTTCCGCATCACGAAGACAGAGCTTGAAAGTAGACCTGTTTATGTATGGACAGAAAATCATATACAGGCACATTTTTTGACTTGTTTTATCGCTTTAATTCATCTTCGACTCCTCCAACATCAAATTAATTGGAAGATGAGTCCAAGGAGAATCGCTAATGCTCTCAACAGTGCCAAAGCAACTAGGTTACAAGATAATTACTATAGACTACAAGAAAGTCCAGATATGCAGCTACTAAATAGATTATTAGGCATGGAATGGAACAAAGGGTTCGTGAAGTTTGAAGAACTCAAAAATTACGCCAAAG
>NZ_VMMW01000097.1:0-11286 GCF_013277425.1 Streptococcus sp. 79 | reverse complement strand
TTATAATTCATCGGCTATCTTATTGATTTTTCTGAGTCTATGGTTGACACCACTTTTGGTCAGAGGGGTGCTGAGGCTATCTGCTAACTGCTGGATAGAGTAGTCTGGGTGCTGAATCCGCAACTGCGCTACTTCCTGCAAATCCACTGGCAGATTTTCTAAGCCCATAATATCTTTGATTTTGCTGATATTGTTGATGGTCTTCATGCTGGCAGAAACTGTCCGAGCGATATTAGCTGTCTCGGCATTATTGGCTCTATTGAGGTCGTTACGGGTTTCTCGCAAAATCTTAACTCGCTCAAAATCGTCACGCGCCTTCATGGCTCCGATGACTATCAAGAAGTCCATAATATCTTCAGCACGCTGGAGATAGGTCACAGCCCCCTTCTTGCGCTCAAGCACCTTGGAATCCAGCAAAAACTGCTGGAGAAGGGAGGCAATCCCTTGCGCGTGGTCCAGATAAACAGAACTGATTTCCAACTGGTACTTGCCTGACTCAGGGTCACGAATGCTCCCATTTGCCAAGAAAGCTCCACAAAGATAAGCACGTCCTGCTTCCTCGTCCGATAAAATCGCCTCATCAATGCCTGTTTCCAGACCAAAGAAGGAGTCAGCCAAGTGCAAATCACTCAACAAATCCTGCACCTTTTCATCTGTAAAAACGGTATAGACACGATTCTTGCGAAGATTACTCCGTTGGTGGTGACGAATTTCCGATTTGATTTCGTAGAAATGGAGAAAGGACTCATAGAGGTGACGAGCCAGTTTGACATTTTCTGTCACAACAGACAAGGTTAGGCCCGAGGTCGAGAGACCGATGCTACCAGACATCTTGATAATAGCTGATAATTCATGTCGGCTTAGATGGTGCTGACCTAGAATTTCTTCTTTTACTGCTACTGTAAAACTCATTTTCTCACCTGTATAATGCGCATCAATTCATCCACAATCAAATAACCATCGTGGAAGGCGCCTCCATTTTCCAGACGAAGGAAGTTGGATGAAATCACGCGCGGAACTTGCTTACAAAGACCAGCAAAATCATGTTCCACCTGCACCAAGTATTCATCAAACCGGTTGGAATTCATGTATTCCTGAGGAACTTTTTCGATATTCACCAAGACAGTATCGATAAAAGGTCGACCAAGGTGACGATGCAAGACCTCCACATGGTCACTATCTGTAAAATGTTCTGTCTCCCCACGTTGGGTCATGATATTGCAGACATAGGCGATTTCTGCCTTGGTTTCCAAAAGCGCCTGCCCAATTTCCTTAATCACGATATTAGGCAAAATAGAGGTAAAGAGAGAACCAGGTCCGAGGACAATCATGTCACTTTCAAGAATAGTCTGCACTACTCGACGACTGGCCAGAGGCGTATCATCGTTAAGGGTATTGGTCACATAAACATGGTCAATCATGCCTGGATGGTCTGCGATATGACTCTCTCCAGCCACTTCTGTCCCATCCTGAAAGACTGCATGAAGGGTCAAGGGATGGTCACTGGAAGGATAAATCTTCCCAGTTGTGTGGAAAAATTTGCTCAATAACTGCATGGCATTATAGGTTGAACCCTGCATTTCTGACAGGCCAGCGATAATGAGATTTCCCAATGGATGGCCAGCAAAGGCTCCAGCATCCTCAGAAAAGCGGTATTGAAAGACCTTTTCATAAAACTTAGGCATATCCGACATGGCCACAAGGACATTGCGAAGATCACCTGGCGGTGTCAACTGCTGCATATTTTTTCTGAGTTCACCTGAAGAACCACCATCATCCGCCACCGTTACGATAGCAGCGATTTCCACATCTTTTTCACGCAGACTTTTAAGAATGACGGGGATCCCAGTCCCTCCACCAATCACCGTTATCTTTGGTTTTCTCATGAACGGTTTACCGTTTCCTTTCTTCGGTCTTTGTCGCGATGCCCTTCATTAACAGGCCAATTCTTGGATAAGTCCTGCGCCAAGCGTTTAGCAAAAGCCACACTACGGTGTTGTCCCCCTGTACAACCCATAGCAATGGTCAAAACAGACTTCCCTTCCTTTTGGTAACTCGGCAAAATCGGCTCAATCAAGGCCAACAAATGTTGATAGAAGTCTTCTGACTCAGGATGGTTCATGACATAGTGATACACTGGTTCATCCACACCCGTTTGATTTCTCAGTTCTGGAAGATAATATGGATTTGGCAAAAAGCGCACATCAAAGACTAAATCTGCATCAATCGGGATTCCATATTTAAAGCCAAAAGACATGACTTCGATACGGAAAGACTGGGCTTGTTCTTGATCTGAAAACTGCTCTGCAAGGGTTTTACGCAGCTCACGTGGAGTGAGTTCAGTCGTATCCACCACATTTTGACTCATATTTTTCAAAGGCGCCAAGAGCTCACGTTCCAGCTTGATTCCATCCAAAATCCGACCATCTGCAGCTAATGGGTGACTCCGTCTGGTTTCCTTGTAACGCGCGACCAATTCCTTATCAGCTGCATCCAAAAAGAGAATTTTAAAGTCCAGTTCTTCCTTGTTTTCCAACTCATCCAAAACAGCTTGAATCTCCGAGAAGAAAGAACGGCTACGCATATCCACTACCAAGGCCAACTTAGGATCGTCTTCCTTAGTTTCAACCAGCTGCAAAAACTTAGGCAAGAGGGCTGGCGGCATATTATCAATGGTAAAATAACCTAGATCCTCGAAAGACTGAATGGCTACGGTTTTCCCTGCACCACTCATTCCTGTCACAATCACCAAGTGAAGTTGTTTCTTTGTCATCTTTTTCTCCTTATATCAAAAGAAGTTTGGCAACACCAAACTTCAACTAGCTTATCCAATCTCTGCGATGACTTCGATTTCGACTTTTACATCACGAGGAAGACGAGCTACCTCCACAGCTGAACGAGCTGGAAATTCCTCTTTAAAGGCCGTTTGGTAAACCTCGTTAAAAGGAACAAAGTCGTTCATATCGCTCAAAAAGCAAGTTGTTTTGACAACATGGTCAAAGTCAGTTCCTGCTTCTGACAAAATAGCACCGATGTTTTTCAAGACTTGTTCTGTCTGTTCTTGAATCGTTTCTCCAACGATTTCTCCAGTTTCAGGAGAGAGAGGAACTTGACCACTAGCAAACAAAAGGTTGCCAACGATTTTTCCTTGAACATAGGGTCCGATAGCCTTTGGAGCCTTGTCTGTATGTATTGTTTTTGCCATTTTCTTTTCCTCACAATTTTTCTAAGATTGCATCCCAAGCCTCATCCATCCCTGCCTTGCTGACAGATGAAAAGAGGATGAAGTCGTCACTTGGGTCAAAGTTTAATTTCTTTTTGATTGCTGATTCGTGCTTGTTCCATTTACCACGAGGAATCTTGTCCGCCTTGGTCGCAACGATGATAACCGGAATCTCGTAATACTTGAGAAATTCGTACATCTGCACATCATCTGCTGACGGATCATGACGGAGGTCAACTAAACTGACTACTGCACGGAGATTTTCCCGAGTTGTCAGGTACTCCTCAATCATGCGCCCCCACTTTTCACGCTCCTTTTTAGAAACACGGGCATAGCCATAACCAGGCACATCCACAAAGCGCATCTTGTCATCAATGTTAAAGAAGTTCAGGAGCTGGGTTTTACCAGGTTTACCTGATGTTCGGGCTAGATTTTTACGATTCAGCATGGTGTTGATAAAGCTAGACTTGCCAACATTTGAACGCCCTGCTAGGGCAATCTCTGGCAGTTCATCCTGCGGATAATGAGACTTGTTGGCTGCACTGAGCAAGATTTCAGCATTATGTGTATTGATTTCCATAGTCACCTCTAGGCTGTTTCCAAGATTGGTTTATCCGTTCCATCGACAGCTTCTTTTGTGATGCGAACCAATTTCACATTTTCCTGACTCGGTACTTCAAACATGACATCTAGCATGGTTTCTTCGATGATGGAGCGAAGACCACGCGCCCCTGTCTTCCGTTCGATGGCCTTATTGGCAATCTCTTGAAGAGCTTCGTCGTCAAATTCCAACTCGACATCATCATAAGATAACAAGGTTTGATATTGTTTGACCAAGGCATTTCTTGGCTCTTTCAAGATACGAACCAAGTCATCAATCGTTAATTGCTCAAGGGCTGCAAAGACAGGCAAGCGTCCAATCAACTCTGGAATAATACCGAATTTTTGAATATCTTCTGCGATGATTTCTTGCATGTAAGAGCTGTTTTCATCAATTGCTTTATTATTTTGACCAAAGCCGATAACCTTTTCACCCAGACGTTGTTTGACAATTTCTTCAATACCATCAAAGGCACCACCCACGATGAAGAGGATATTTTTAGTATCCACTTGAATCATTTCTTGTTGCGGATGTTTGCGTCCACCTTGAGGCGGCACGCTAGCAACAGTTCCCTCGATAATCTTGAGAAGGGCTTGTTGCACCCCTTCACCAGAAACATCCCGTGTGATCGATACGTTCTCGCTCTTCTTGGCAATCTTGTCAATTTCATCCACGTAGATAATCCCACGCTCTGCACGCTCGATATTAAAGTCAGCAGCCTGCAAGAGTTTAAGGAGAATATTTTCCACGTCCTCACCCACATAACCAGCCTCAGTCAGAGCTGTCGCATCCGCAATCGCAAAAGGCACATTCAAGCTCTTAGCCAAGGTCTGGGCAAGGAAAGTTTTCCCTGAACCAGTTGGGCCAATCATCAAAATGTTTGACTTCTGCAAATCCACATCTTCTGACTCCTCACGCGTATCGTGGAAATTGATACGTTTGTAGTGGTTGTAAACCGCCACTGCCAAGGCACGCTTGGCACGATCTTGACCGATTACATAGTGGTTCAAGATATGGAGGAGTTCAATTGGTTTTGGCACCTCAGACAAGTCTGCCAAGACTTCCTCAACCAATTCTTCTCGAATAATTTCTTGAGCTAGCTCCACGCATTCATTACAAATAAAAGCATTGTTGCCAGCGATTATTTTTTGTACTTCTTCTTGGTTTTTGCCACAAAATGAGCAATAAACCATCATATCATTTTTTCTATTTGTAGACATGATTTCCTTCCATTCTATACTGTCATTCTATCTAAAATAAGGTCATGTAAAAAGCATGAATACTATTGACCAGATTGGTAAAGGCATTTAACCAAAGGAGGATAGAAAGCCCGTAACGCTTTTTACGAAAAGCCTGTGCTCCTGCCAGAAGGCAGATGAAACACAGAAAAGCCGTGAATAAACCAAATAAACTCCGTTCCATTAGACTTCCTTTCTCTTGCGGTATTGGATGGTAAAATCATAAGGATTTTTCTCATCTTTGGCGTAAAATTTGCTTGAAACTGTCTCAAAAAGAGACAAGTCAAACTCTTCAGGAAAATAGGTATCTCCCTCCACCTGAGCATGAATTTGAGTGACAATCACTTCATCCAAATAGGACTCAAAAGCCTGAAAAATCTGCTTCCCACCGATAATGTAGAGATTCTTTTCTTGAGTCTGATACCAGTCCAGAACAGACTGGACATCGTGAAAAGTAGCCACCCCATCTATCTTTTCTTCCGGATTACGCGTCAAAATCAAGGTCTCCCGTTGTGGAAGCAAGCGACGCCCCATCCCATCAAAGGTCACCCGTCCCATCAAGATAGCATGATTCAGAGTTGTTTCTTTGAAGTGTTGCAGTTCTGCTGGCAAATGCCAAGGCAGACGATTGTCCTTACCAATCACACCCTCTTCATCCTGGGCCCAAATAGCTACGATTTTCTTAGTCATGCTTCCATCCTTTTTACTGATAGTACTATTCTATCAAAAAACTCAAAAAAAGACTGGTTTGGAATAGCTTACAAAATAGAAAAAATCTGTAAGAAATTTCCTACAGATTTATCTATGTTGCCTTGTTTCTTATAAACCAGGTGCTTGTCCAAGTTCTGCCGCAAGCATCCAAACTGTTTTCTCAAGTTCAGCCTTAGCACCAACAAAAATATCGTTTGTAACATCATCGCCTTCTTCGTCAGTCACATCCAACGCTTTTTGGAAAAGAGTGATGAGGTAGCGATAAATAGCTAGAACACGTTCCAAGCTTTCTTCAACATTACGGTATTCACCAGCTTCTTCTTCGATTTCGCTGTGTTGAAGGAATTCTGTCAAAGTAGAGTATGGTTTACCACCGAGTGTAATCAATCGTTCGCTGATTTCATCTAAATGACCATCAAGATCATCCATGTACTCATCCATTTTTGGATGCCATACCATAAAACCGCGTCCACGCATGTACCAGTGCACTTGATGAAGAGCAATATGCGCTACATACAAATCTGCTACTGCTTGATTCAAAACTTCCTTTGTTTTTGCCAATGCTACTGGCGCTGCTTTTGTTAATGTTGCGACATCTTTTGCTGCTTCTTTTTTCAATTCTACCATTGTTTTCACCTCATTCATTATTTTTATGTAACCACTTCTTAATGATTACTACCTTAGTATACTACTAAGGAAAGACAATAGCAAGCCAAATGACCCACATGAGAAAAGTTGCAATAGACTGATAATTTAAGAATTCTTTAGAAGACGAAAAAGAGGTCTGGATGCTTATAGTCAATGGAAATCCATCAGCAAACTAGGAAACTAAACCCAGCTTAACCAAAGTACAAGTTTTGAGGTCGCAGGTAGAACTGACCACGCTGACGTGGTTTGAAGAAATTCCCCAAGACTATAATAGATTGAAATAAGAGGGAGCCAAGTCGATTAGGAAAGACAAATGAATTTCTAAAAATGTTTTAGCAACCGCAATGTCCTGGTCTATATTCAATCTACCATATAAGATTTATTTCCTAGCGAGATCTTGAATTTACTCGAGGATGAACTGCCATAAAACAAAGAAAAAGAGGGTGCTACTATCACATCCCTCTTTCAAATCATCGCTTAATACCAAACGCTGACATCTACGCGCCCTTGGATTCCTTTCATGTATTCAGAAGAGGTATATTGCCAACCTTTTTCTCCTGAATAATGAGGGTTTTCCCATTCTAAAGCATTGGTATAGGCCGCTACCCAGTTTACATGTTTTAAAATATCTGGGTGTTTTAAACGCGTCTGTAATAAACTACGATAGCTATAGACATACACATTTTGATAGCCCGCCTGCTTCATCGTCTCCATGTACTTGTTGATGATTTTAACCCAAGTGCCTGTATCACTTGGAGCTCTCTTGCTCTTATTTACATATTCCCAATTCTCAACATCATAATAGATAGGGTAAGACAGGTTCATATTGTATTTCTTTATAAGTTCAATGGTCTGTTTAGCGTCACTCTCAGCATCGGTCTCATTTTCAGCATAGGTATAGAGATAGACACCATAAGGAATTCCCAGACGGTTTAACTCCTTAATGTTATGCGCCAATTCCTTGTCTTCTTTACCGCTATAACCTAGACGAACAATGACACCATCCACTTCGTTCTCATCAATAACCTTTTTCCAATCATTGATACGACCATTGTGCTCACTAATATCAATGACTTTCTTAGCATGTTCGGTTCCCACTTGTTCTTCTCTATTATTAAAGAAATAGCGTTTACCATCTCTGTGAACCCAGCCGACATTCAAATCTTTCTTTTCTTTGAGCTCACCAGAGGCCGCAAAGATATAGCGAGCACCATCCATAATCACTTCGTCAGTCGCCATGGCACCACTTCCAGTCAAATAGTAGTTGCCTTGCCACTCATTCCGAGCCATATAGCCCCACTTCTTGAAATAGTACCATTTGCCGCCCACTTTTTGCCACTCTTGGTTGGCATAAGTTCCATCGGATTTTAGATAAAAATAAGCAGAATAAGCCGGATCATAAAGCCATTCATTTTGCATCATGGCACCTTGACCATTCAAGAAATAACTTCCTTGCCATTGGCTTTTAGCCATGTAACCCCACTCCTTGAAGTAATACCACTTATTTCCAATCAATTGCCATTCTTGATGAGCATAAGCCCCATCTGACTTGAGATAAAACCAATTCTTGTAATTACTGTCATAGATCCACTCGTTTTGGGCCATATATCCACCTGATTTCAGGTAGTAATTTCCATGCCATTCATTCTGCGCGTAACGACCATCTGACTTAATATAAAACCAAGCCTTATAGTAGTTGTCAAAAATCCATTCACTTTGAGCTTTAGAACCATCAGCCTTTACATAATAATCCCCATCCCAGTGGGCAGAGACACTGTTTCTCTGTTCATTACTACTAGTTGATGAAGTCCCTGTTGATAGACTAGATTTTTCTGAAACTGTGATTCCACTTGTTTCATCTGCCGCAATTCCTGAAACTCTTGCGCCAAGTAAGCAAAGACTTGCTAGCCCTATACATACAATTTTTGTTTTCAATCTTTCCTCTCCTATAAAAAATGGAACAGGCACCTGAATGCTGTTCCACCTAGCTTTTGCTACTGATTATTTTACAAAGTCAAGCAAAGCCAAGAAGCTTTCAGCTTCAAGTGACGCACCACCTACAAGGGCACCGTCAACGTCTGGACAAGCCATGTATGAAGCAACGTTCTCAGGTTTAACAGAACCACCGTATTGAACACGAACTTTGTCTGCAACTTCTTGACCAAAGTCAGCAGCTACAACGTCACGAACAACTTTACACATTTTTTGTGCGTCGTCTTGTGAAGCTGATTTACCAGTACCGATAGCCCAGATTGGCTCATAAGCGATAACTGATGCAGCAACTTGTTCAGCAGTCAATCCAGCCAATGCAGCAGATACTTGAGCGCCTACAAACTCAGCAGCTTTACCAGCTTCGTAAGTTTCAAGTGACTCACCACAACAGATGATTGGAAGCATACCGTTTGCAAAGATTGCTTTTGCTTTTTTGTTGATATCTTCGTCAGTTTCATGGAAGTAGTCACGGCGTTCTGAGTGACCGATAACAACGTAGTCAGTACCGATTTCTTTCAAAACTTGTGGGCTTGTTTCACCAGTGAAAGCACCTGCATTTTCAAAGTAACAGTTTTGAGCAGCAACTTTAAGATTTGAACCTTTTGCAGCAGCAAGAACAGTTGTCAAATCAAGAGCTGGAGCAGCGATACCTGCTTCAACAAGATCTGATGAAGGAAGTTTTGACGCAACTGCTTCAACAAATGCTTTAGCTTCTTCTGGATTTTTGTTCATTTTCCAGTTACCAGCGATAAATGGTTTACGTGACATTTCACATACCTCTTTTTTCAATTTATTTTCTACTTATTTTATCACAATTAGACACAGCTTGCAAATCTTACTCGGATTTCAAGTCTGCTTACATGGATTAATCCTTCCAGAGATCCATGGCATTTATGAAATCTGCAGACACCTGTGTCAACTGAGGATTGCTTGCTTCTCTCTCTGCCCGTTTAGCCTCGATTTGAGCCACACTCTTGATACCTTCATGGCGCCAGTTTCTCAAAATCGCCTGAATGTACTTCCAGTTTGCTTTTCCATTTAAAACAGCTTCACGAAGAGCCTCCTTAATCAAGTCAGCACTGGTCCCATCTTCTTTTAATGTCTTAGTCAAATCTTCAATCTCAAAAGGTGTCAACAAGCGTCCTAATTCCTGCTGGAAGGTTTCTACCAAATCCTTGAGCTGATTTTGAGGTGTCAACTGGTCTGAACTTGAATGAGCGACTCCAAGCAAGTCATCCAAACGTTCCAAAGCCAAACTAGCATCAAAGAGCAATTCAATTTCGCCATTCAATTCGATCGTTCGATACTGAAGCAGTCCCCTCTCCGTCAGATTGGAAATAGCCTGATTGACTTCCGAAATTTCCTTGCCAATCCTTTCAGCAATCTGGCTTGGCGACATTTCTTCTAAACCTGTCGTATTTTGCAAATAGAAAAATTGCCAGACCAGAAAATCGTCGCTAGAAGGAAAGAGTTCCTTAAAATGCAAGAGCAGGGCAGTCGGTAAAACCAAGTTCCCTGATTTAAAAGCGTCTAAATATGTCATAATTCCTCTTATAAATACCCAAATGCGGATGCATCATCTTCTATTTTTCTCCAGTCAAAAGGAGTTTCCTGATAGACCGCATAGTTCACCCAGTTACTGAAAAAGAGGGCTGCCGATGAAGACCAACAAAGACAAGGCGTCTGATTGACATCATCATCCTTAAAGTAATTTTCTGGAATATGAGGATCTAAACCTGCATCACAATCTCTGAAATACTCTTTTGCCAAGGTATCACGGTCATATTCCAAATGTCCAAAACTATAAATTTCACGCAAATCACGACTAGCCAAAATCGAAACCCCAACCTGAGGTCCCTCTGATAAAATCTCGAGATTGGTCTTATTCAGAATCTCTTCCTTAGAAATCTCCGTATGTCGAGAATGAGGGGATACATAGCTATCGTCAAAGCCTCTAAAGAGAAGGTGCCCCTCTTTTAGGGTGTCCTGAGGATAAATACCTGATAACTTACTGTCCATCTGGTATTTTTCCACTCCATAACGCAGATAAAGACCAGCCTGAGCCCCCCAACAGATATAAAGGGTCGAATAGACATGGGTCTTGGACCACTCAAGCACCTGGCTAAATTCCTCCCAATAGTCCACTTCCTCAAATGGTAAATGCTCAACTGGAGCACCCGTGATAATCATCCCATCAAAATACTCATCCTTGACTTCAGGAAAGGTTTTATAAAAGGTCTCCATGTACTCTGAACGAGTTGTTTTAGAACGATGGCTCTCCATATAGAGAAAATCAATATCCAATTGCAGGGGCGTATTAGCCAAATGGCGCAACAACTGGGTTTCTGTGACCATTTTCTGTGGCATGAGATTTAAAATTAAAATCTTCAAAGGACGGATATCTTGGTGGGACGCACGTTGATCATCCATGACAAAGATATTCTCTGTCCGTAAAATCTCAACAGCTGGTAATTTTCTATCAATTCGAATCGGCATAACCCTCTCCTAACTGTACTCTTTCAGAAATCATTGCATATGTTTGAAACTCTTCGAAAATCTCTTCAAACCGCGTCAACGTTGCCTTGCCGTACGCATATGTTACTGACTTCGTCAGTTCTATCTGCAACCTCAAAACTGTGTTTTGAGCTGACTTCGTCAGTTCTATCTGCAACCTCAAAACTGTGTTTTGAGCTGACTTCGTCAGTTCTATCTGCAACCTCAAAACTGTGTTTTGAGCTGACTTCGTCAGTTCTATCTACAACCTCAAAACTGTGTTTTGAGCTGACTTCGTCAGTTTTATCTACAACCTCAAAACAGTGTTTTGAGCTGACTTCGTCAGTTCTATCTACAACCTCAAAGCTGTGTTTTGAGCT
>NZ_VMMW01000096.1:0-12397 GCF_013277425.1 Streptococcus sp. 79 | reverse complement strand
TTACCGTGTCCTCAGAACTGAGAGGAGGTCTTGAAATCGTAACACCACTTTGAACAAGAGTTACTTCAACCCATTGACTCCGATGGGTTAAGTTGCTTTCGTGGATACCAAAATCAGCCGCAATTTGTTCATAAGTTCGATATTCTCGCACATATTGAAGTCGCCATAAGAAGGTATTCTAGGCTTAGTTTAGGTTTTCGTCCCCCTTTTGCGTGTTTACCTTGATAAGCTGTTTTCAATACAGCTAACATCTCTTCAAAAGTCGTGCGCTGAACACCAACCAGGAGCTTAAATCGTGCATCAGTTAGTTGTTTACTTGCTTCATAATTCATAGAACTATTCTACCATATTTTGTTTCGCAGGAAGTCTATTATCAAAAGGTGTTGATATATGGGCTGTTTCAAGATTACTAAGGCATAAAGATATACAACAAATTATTCAAACTTACGGACATACTCTAAAAGAGGGTTATTGATAAATAGTATAGGAAGAGCCTTAAAATAAGGTTTTTTCTATTTATCGATTCCAGCAGGGGGTATGTAATTAGATACTATAGTAGATTGAAACTAGAATAGTGTATCTGGACTTCTAAAACATTACTAGAAATTGATTTGTCCTATTCCTATTTCATTTTACTATAAAAACCGCTCAACTGAGCGGTTTTCGTCTATTCATATCCTCTTACAGTACCCATGTTCGGATGGCATGGGCAACGCCGGATTCGTCATTTGTTTTAGTGATGTATTTGGCGATTTTTTTGATTTCTTGATTTCCATTTTCCATGACAACGGGGTTCCCAACGACTTCCAGCATGGCACGGTCATTTTCTTCGTCACCGATAGCCATGGTTTGATCTTTGTTCAATCCGAGTTTTTCAGCTAAGTGAGTAATAGCTGACCCCTTGTCTATATTCTTTTTAAGGAGTTCGAGGTAGAAAGGAGCAGACTTGTTGATAGAGTAGCGTTCGTAAAATTCTGCTGGGATTTTTTCAATCGCAGCATCGAGAATCTCAGGCTCATCGATGAACATACACTTGACGATTTCCTTGTCAGACATTTCTTCAGGTGTGCGGTAGAAGATAGGCATGTTGACGAGGGTTGATTCGTGCACAGTGTATGTTCCGATATTGCGATTGGCAGTATAGATACCGTCCTTAGTAATAGCATGCATGTGGACACCGAGCTTACGACTGAGAAATTCCATATCCAGATAATCCTCATAAGTCAAGGATTCGCTGATAATCTCATGCCCTGTAGCAGTTTCTTGGACAAGGGCACCATTGAAGGTCACAACATAGTCACCCTCGTCTCTCAACTGCAAGTCGTCCAGAAGTTTGGCAACACCTGCGATAGGGCGGCCAGTTGCAATGACGACTTTGACACCAGCTTCTTTGGCATCTTGGATGGCAGAAAAGACTTCAGGAGTAATCTCCTTTTGACTGTTGACTAGGGTTCCGTCAATATCGACAGCGATTAGTTTAATACTCATAAAATTCCTCTTCTAGTTTTTATTTGGGGTAAAATGATCGTTCTCAATCAAGTGTAAAAATTGCTGGGTAATGCTTGCAAAGATGCTGTTTTGGTCCAACATTTCTTTTGGAAAATAAAAGCGATTATCTCCGTGGCGACTGCCAGCAAGGGATTGGACGATAGGAGACAGGCTAGAGAGTTCGGCCAGTTGACCATTTTTTTGTAAAATCTCAATCTGTGTCCGCGGATTTTCAGATTCGGGACGATAGATATCATAAGGGAGGTCGAAGTTCTTATGAATAGCAGTATAGTAGTCTGGATCAAAGCCAATGTCCTCAACCAATTTTCTCATGCTAGCGAGTTGGTCTTGGTCTTCTTGTGAAAAGGTAATGGATTTAAAGACCTTGCGGTTGACAAAGCGTTGCGACAGGTCTGCAAGAATCTTATCAGGACTGGTCATCCAGAGTTGGAAGTAGGTATTCATCACACCATCATCCAGAGCTAGATAGTCAGACAAGGTCACATTTTTTTCAAAGAAAGGTAGCAAATGGGGAGAAGTTCGTGCAAAAAAGTCCTTGTCCTCAGGATAGAGTTCCTTGGCGCGTTTGAGAAGATTCTGTAGGAGAACTTCCATAGCGCGTGTTGCGGGGTGGAAATAAACCTGCATGTACATCTGGTAACGGCTAAGGACATAGTCTTCGATGGCATGCATGCCATTGCGCTGAAAGGCAATACCGCTTTCGACAGGACGAATGACTCGGAGGATGCGAGTCAGGTCAAATTCTCCATAGGATGCTCCTGTAAAATAGGAGTCGCGCAAGAGATAGTCCATGCGGTCTGCATCGATTTGGCTGGAAATGAGTTGCACAACCTGCTTGTTAGGATAGGTATGGTCGATGACACTGGCTATCTTTTCTGGAAAATCGGGCGCTACTTGTAGTAGGACTTGGTGGATCTCCGTCTCAGGACTTTGAATAATCTCCTGAGTAATGGCTTCATGGTCTGTATCAAAGAGATGTTCAAAAGTATGGGAGTAGGCACCATGCCCAAGGTCATGTAGGAGGGCCGCGGTCATGGTCAAGAGAGACTCGGCAGGATTCCATTCTTCAGGATATTTTTCTTCAAAAATCTCCGTGATGCGACGAGCAATCTCATAGACTCCAAGACAATGGGAGAAGCGACTGTGTTCTCCACCGTGGAAGGTATAACTGGAAGTTCCCAGTTGCTTAATACGGCGCAAACGTTGAAATTCTTTTGTATTGATCAAGTCATAGATGATTTGATTATTGACATGGATGTAGTTGTGAACTGGGTCACGGAATACTTTTTCGTTCATATGACCATTATAGCAAAAAGCTAGAGTTTTTGGTAAAATAGTAGGACAAGAGACAAGAAAGAGGACCTGATGTGAAGATTCGGATGCGAAATACGATTCAGTTTGATGAGCAGTTGGAAGTGATTGACCAGCTTTATGACGTGGAAGTGCATAAAAAAGGAGATTATAGCTACCTGCTTTTCTATAATGAGGAAAAGGAAAAAGTAGTTATTAAATTTCATGGTCAAGAACTGGTGATGAGTCGTTTTTCCAATCCCAAGACCATTATGCGCTTTTTAAAGGATAGTGATAGTTTAGCCTATATTCCTACACCTATGGGCATGCAGGAGTTTATCATCCAAACGAGCCATTATCAAGTTGATAGACAAAAGATTGAACTAGATTATCAACTACAAAATCAAGAGGGACATCCCTTTGCTAGCTATCAATTGGAAATTACTTGGGGCTAGGCTCTTATTTTTTTCAAATTTTTTCAAATTTTGCTAGCTATCTTCTTGTATTGACTTCCTAGTGTGGTAGATTAGGCTAATTTTTGGTATAATAAAAGTTATGGAAATTGAAAAAACCAATCGTATGAATGCGCTCTTTGAATTTTATGCGGCGCTTTTGACAGATAAGCAAATGAATTATATCGAGCTCTACTACGCTGATGATTACAGCCTTGCTGAGATTGCCGAGGAGTTTGGTGTCAGTCGTCAGGCTGTCTATGATAATATCAAGCGGACAGAAAAGATTCTGGAAGATTATGAGATGAAATTGCACATGTACTCGGACTACATTGTCCGCAGTCAGATTTTTGATCAGATTTTGGAGCGCTATCCCAAGGATGACTTTCTGCAGGAGCAGATAGAAATTTTAACAAGCATTGATAATAGAGAATAAGAGGAAGAAAAATGGCATTTGAAAGTTTAACAGAACGTTTGCAGAACGTCTTTAAAAATTTACGTAAAAAAGGAAAAATCTCTGAATCTGATGTCCAAGAGGCAACCAAAGAAATTCGCTTGGCCTTGCTCGAGGCCGACGTTGCCTTGCCTGTTGTAAAGGACTTTATCAAGAAAGTTCGTGAGCGTGCAGTCGGGCATGAGGTCATTGATACCCTTAATCCTGCGCAACAGATTATTAAAATCGTTGATGAGGAACTGACAGCCGTTTTAGGTTCTGATACGGCAGAAATTATCAAGTCACCTAAGATTCCAACCATCATCATGATGGTTGGTTTACAAGGGGCTGGTAAAACAACCTTTGCTGGTAAATTGGCCAACAAACTCAAGAAAGAAGAAAATGCTCGTCCTTTGATGATTGCGGCGGATATTTACCGTCCTGCGGCTATTGACCAGTTGAAAACTCTGGGACAACAGATTGATGTGCCGGTTTTCGCTCTTGGAACAGAAGTACCAGCTGTTGAGATTGTACGTCAAGGTTTGGAGCAAGCCCAAACTAATCATAACGACTATGTCTTGATTGATACTGCGGGTCGTTTGCAGATTGATGAGCTTTTGATGAACGAGCTTCGTGACGTAAAAGCACTGGCTCAACCAAATGAAATTCTGCTCGTCGTTGATGCTATGATTGGTCAAGAAGCAGCCAATGTTGCGCGTGAGTTTAATGATCAGTTGGAAGTGACTGGGGTTATCCTTACCAAGATTGACGGCGATACTCGTGGTGGTGCGGCTCTATCTGTTCGTCACATTACCGGAAAACCAATCAAGTTCACTGGTACAGGTGAAAAGATTACGGACATTGAGACCTTCCACCCAGACCGCATGTCTAGCCGTATCCTTGGCATGGGGGATATGCTTACGTTGATTGAGAAAGCTTCTCAGGAATACGATGAGCAAAAGGCTCTTGAAATGGCTGAGAAGATGCGTGAAAACACCTTTGATTTCAATGATTTCATTGATCAGTTGGATCAGGTGCAAAACATGGGGCCGATGGAAGACTTGCTCAAGATGATTCCAGGTATGGCCAACAACCCAGCCCTTCAAAACATGAAGGTGGATGAACGCCAGATTGCTCGCAAACGTGCCATTGTGTCTTCTATGACACCTGAAGAACGTGAAAATCCAGATTTGCTAAATCCAAGCCGTCGACGTCGTATCGCAGCTGGTTCTGGGAATACATTTGTCGAAGTTAATAAATTCATTAAAGACTTTAACCAGGCTAAACAACTCATGCAGGGTGTTATGTCTGGAGATATGAACAAAATGATGAAGCAAATGGGAATCAATCCAAACAACCTTCCTAAAAATATGCCAAATATGGGAGGAATGGATATGTCTGCCCTTGAAGGAATGATGGGACAAGGCGGTATGCCTGACCTGTCAGCTCTCGGAGGAGCAGGAATGCCAGATATGAGCCAAATGTTTGGTGGCGGACTCAAAGGTAAAATCGGTGAATTTGCCATGAAACAGTCCATGAAACGCATGGCTAACAAAATGAAGAAAGCGAAGAAGAAACGCAAGTAAGACGAAGGAAGGCCGCAGAGCTTTCCTTTTTTAGAAAAATAATAAAGGTCTATTTTGAATCTGTAAAGAATAAAAAATAATAATACTCAATGAAAATCAAATAGCAAACTAGGAAGCTAGCCGCAAGCTGCTCAAAACACTGTTTTGAGGTTGTAGATAAGACTGACGAAGTCAGTCACATATATACGGTAAGGCGACGTTGATGTGGTTTGAAGAGATTTTTGAAGAGTATAAATATAAAGAAAAATCAGAAATTGAGATTAGAGAACTCTTTTGATTTCAATCCTTATTTTTGATAAAATGAAGCTGTAATGTATTAAAAATGAAGCATTACAAAGATAGGATAAGCCAACTTAATTTGTTAGAAAATTAAAATTACAAAAGCTTGACAAAGCTAAGAAAGGATACTACCATGAGCACAGCACAGCACAGCACGCAGGTGAAAACTCTGGACTTGAGAAATTAACTCTCACTTCAAAAGATGTTTTTACAGATAATATTTCAAAAATTGGTCAACTTTTTCCTGAAGTTCTGACGGAAAAGAGGGATGAATACGGCAGATTACGTCCTGCGATTGACTTTGAGAAGCTTAAACAGTTTTTATCAGAGGAAATTGTGGATGGTCGAGAATCCTATGAGTTTACTTGGGTTGGAAAGCGTGAAGCTATTGCAGAAGCTGGGCGACCAACTACTAAAACCCTAAGACCAGATCTTGATGAAAGTGTTGACTTTGAAAACAGTGAAAATGTCTTTATTACTGGAGATAATTTAGAAGTCTTGAAAATCTTACAAGAATCCTATCTAGGAAAAATCGATATGATTTATATCGATCCACCCTATAATACAGGGAAAGACTTTGTATATTCTGATAAGTTCCAAAAAACAGATGAAGAGTTGAAGGAAGAGATGGAACTTTTGGATGAAGAAGGGCGCCAGGTAGTTGGGCTTACAAAAAATGAAAAAACTTCGGCCCGTTATCACTCAGACTGGCTCAATATGATGTATCCACGCCTGCGCTTAGCAAGAAATCTCCTCAAAGATTCAGGTGTTATCTTTATCTCTATTGATGATAATGAACAAGCTAATCTGAAAGCTATTTGTGATGAGATATTTGGGGAAGAGAATTTTGTAGCAACTTTTGTTAGAAGAACTATAAATTCAGGAAAACAAGACTCAACTACCGCTTCGGTTTATCATGAATACTTATTAACGTATTCCAAAAACTTTGATAATTTGACGCTCAATAGAAGAGAAAAAAGTGAGAAGGAACGATTAAAATTATATCCTTTAGAAGACGAGTTTATAAATTCTAGAGGTAGATACTATATCTCACAATTAGACAAGGGGAGCCTTCAATACTCAGATAGTCTGAATTATCCTATAACTGCACCAGATGGGACTGAAATTTGGCCAGGTGAAGGTTTTCATGATAAAAGTAAAATATTCAGATGGTCTAAAGAAAAAGTTAAATGGGGATTAGAAAATGATTATTTAGTTTTTAAAAAACAAGGTGAACGATGGAAAGTATATGCTAAATCTTATGAATATCGTGATAATAATGATAATCCTGTAGTTCCTTCAAATCCTTATACAACGTTGGACTATATTACTAAAGAATTTTCAAATTTTAATGCAACTCCTGAACTTAATAAAGTATTTGAAAATAAGAAGTTTTTTGATTTTCCTAAACCAGTACTATTTGTAAAAGACTTGCTTAAATATTCTAGTAAGCAAGATTCTGTAATTCTCGACTTCTTCGGTGGTTCGGGTACTACGGCGGATGCAGTCATGCAACTGAATGCTGAAGATGGTGGAAATCGTAAGTTTATTCTGTGTACGTTGGATGAGGAAGTAGCAGATAAGTCTGCTGCTAAAGAAGCAGGTTATGAAACCATTGACCAAATTTCACGTGAGCGGATTCGTCGTGCTGCCGCCAAGATTCAAGAGGAGCATCCAGAGTTGGTTGACAAGCAGGACTTTGGATTTAAGGCTTACAAACTAGATTCTTCTAATTTTAAGGATGTTTCAGCTAGACCGGATCAATTTATTCAAGGAGAACTATTTGATAGTGTATCCAATATCAAGGAAGGACGTACTGGCCTTGACTTACTTTTCCAAGTTATTCTGACATGGGGAATGGAACTGTCACTAGCCATTGATTTGGATAAGGTAGCAGGAGCAGAAGTTTATGACGTAGATCAAGGTTCGCTCATGGCTTGTTTCGAAGATGAAATATCAGAAGAAGTAATCCGTCACATCGCTCAAGCACAACCACTTCGTGCCGTTTTCCGTGATAGCTCATTTGCCAATTCAGCAGATAAAATTAACGTAAGTGAAATCTTCAAAGAATTATCACCACATACAAAAGTGAAGGTGGTGTAATGTGAGCGAAATTCTAGATTTTAAAGATAGAGATATAGACTATGAGATTAATTTAAAATGCAATTCGATAGATACTGTAAGGGCAGCTAGAATTAATACAAGTAAAAGATTGTACGAGTATGCTGAAAAATGGGAATTGATCTTTTTAGCAATGAGTATAATGTCAACGGGTTTACTAGTGTATTCGCTAATAAATCCCGAAAATAAAGATAGATTAGCTTTGTCGGCTTTGTTTTCCATATATTCTTTGCTTGTCCAGAATTTTGTTGCTAAGTTGAATTATAATGAGAGAGCTCTGAAATTACACTATCATCAGTTAGAATTAGAAGACTTTTTACTTGATTTAAAATCAATTATTTTCCAAAAATCACTTAGTGATGATGAAAAAATTAATAAATACCAACAGATAATGTCAAGGTATCAAATTAGCCTACGCGGAAATGAAAATCATTCAGATTTTGATCACAAGTATGCTAAAAAGTATCAGAAGAGAAAATATGGTCAAGGCAATTCGCAATCTGACATGGAATCTAAAGTAACAGAAGAGACAATTGAAGATGGTAAGAAAAAGTGTTGCCTAAAAGATGCCTTTCTTTATATTGAGCAATTTATCAAGAGACATGATTTTAGTTGGAATAAAATCATTATTTGGTTTCAATATATATTGATTCCATTAGTTCTTATCTGGTATTTGGTTTTATCCTGAAAGTAATAAATTATAAAGAAGAAAATAAATTATGAAACTACAATTTAAAAAACAACAATTCCAGTTGGATGCGGTTAGTGCCATTGCAGATTTATTTCAAGGGCAAGCCAAACATACTGGAGTTCAGTATATGGCGGATCCAGGTCGTCTCAAGTCAGATGAGGTAGATTTGGTTTTAGATGCTTATCGAAATGCACCGATTCAATTGAGTCAAGCAAGTATACGAGAAAATGTTCATACTATGCAAACTCGCTATGGTTTGCGTCCTTCTGATAAACTATCGATTGATATGATTGCTGGACGAGAAGCTTATAATTTTTCCATAGAGATGGAGACGGGAACAGGGAAGACCTACACTTATATCCGTACAATTATGGAGTTGAATAAACGCTATGGCTGGCTTAAATTTGTCATTGTCGTTCCAAGTGTAGCCATTCGTGAAGGAGTTCTCAAATCTCTACAGATCATGTCAAGCCACTTTCAGATGGAGTATGGCAAACAACCACGCTATTTTGTCTACGATTCTTCACGTTTAGGTGATTTGGATAGTTTTGCCAATTCGTCAGACCTTCAAATTATGGTCATCAACTCTCAAGCTTTTAATGCGAAAGGGAAAGATGCGCGACGGATTCATTCTGAGCAGGAAAGTTTCCGTTGGCGTCGTCCGATTGATGTATTGGCAGCTATGAATCCGATTATGATTATTGATGAGCCTCAGTCTGTTGAAGGGAAACAGACCAAGGAAAGACTAAAAGATTTTAAGCCATTGTTTACGCTACGCTATTCGGCTACACACAAGGAAAAGCATGATATGGTTTATAGATTGGATGCCATGGATGCTTACAATCAAAAATTAGTGAAAAAGATTGCGGTTAAGGCTATTGAGCAAACTGGGACGACCGGGACACAAGGCTATCTTTATCTACAAGAAATCATTCCACAAAAAACAGGAGCACCCAAAGCAAAAATTGAGTTTGAAGTAAAAACGCAGTCAGGTGTCAAAAGGAAATTGAAGGTAGTGGAAGAACCCTTTGATTTATACGCTGAATCAGGGAATTTATCTGCTTATAAAGGAATGACCCTTAGTCACTTTGATGCAAGGGAGAACAAACTTCAAGTTGGCGTGACGCAAGAACTTCATGTTGGTGAAGTGATAGGGGAAGTGGATGAGTCGAGCATCAGAAGAATTCAAATCCGAGAAACTATAAAAAGTCATCTCGAAAAAGAAAGTAAACTGTACAATCGAAGAATTAAAGTATTATCCCTATTTTTCATCGATGAAGTGGCCAAGTATAAACAATATGATGAACATAATGATGCCTATAATGGTGAATATGCTCAGATTTTTGAAGAAGAATATCGAAATCAAGTAAACCAGTTTATCCAAACACAGGAACCAACTCCTTATCGTCGATATTTGGAGGCTAATCTTGAAGGAAATTCAGTTCATGCCGGTTACTTTTCGGTAGATAAAGTGAAGAAGTCAGATAAGACCATTTTTGTGGACTATAAATCTGCCAGTGAAAAGAAAAATAATCTTTCAAATGACATTGATGCCTATGACTTGATTATGAAGGACAAGGAGCGTTTATTGAGCTTTGAAGAGCCAGTTCGTTTCCTCTTTTCTCACTCAGCTCTAAAAGAGGGATGGGATAATCCTAATGTCTTTCAAATCTGTACGCTGAAGCAATCTTCAGCAGAGACTCGAAAACGTCAAGAAATCGGTCGTGGTATGCGTTTAGCAGTTGACCAAAACGGAATTCGTCAGGATTTTGAACTCTTAGGAAATGATGTTCATGAAATCAATAAACTGACAGTAATTGCAAATGAAAGTTATGATCAATTTGCTCGAAGTCTACAAGAAGAAATCAAAGAACTCTTAGCAGAACGTCCTGTAAAAGTGGATGTTACTCTCTTTACGAATAAAGTTCTAACGAATCAAGAAGGTCAAACAATACGAATTACCAAGGAACAAGCAGATTCGATTCATTTTGATTTGATTCGACAAGGCTATATAGACCGTGAAGGGCAATTGACTGCAGAATATTTTACTACAAAAGAAAATCATCAGTTACAACTGTCTGAAACACTAGCAGGTTATGAGGATAAGCTGGTAGAGATATTGGAGAGCGTTTATCATGCTGGACAGTATGAAATTGAAAATGCCAATAATGCGGTAATTCAATTCTCAAATGAGGTCAATCAAGAAAATATTGCCCGAAAAGAATTTTTAAATCTCTGGAAGCAAATCAATCGTAAGACGAGTTACCAAGTAGAGTTTGATGATGCGGAATTGGTAAAACATTCGGTTGACTATATCAATGAGAAATTAGTCGTTAGCAAACCAAGCTTTCATATAACTCAAGCAAGCGCTACTGAGATGAGTAAGGAAGAAGGTCTCCATCTCACAGTAGCTGAGAATGATCGTCAGCAAGAATATCTAACGGATTCGCAGATTATGACCAAATATGATTTACTAGGGGAAATTGCTGAACAGACTGGTTTAACTCGTAAATTGGTTGCGGAAATATTAAGTAAAATCTATGTCTACCAATTTGACAAGTTTAAACAAAATCCTGAAGAGTTTATTCTTAAGGTTTCAAAGCTCATTAATGAACAAAAAGCGAGTCAAATTATCAAGCATATCCAGTATAATGTGTTAAATGAAGAGTATGATATGGACTTGTTTTATGACAATCCTGAAACTGCTAACAGATCAGATGATCACTTACTTGAATCCAAAAAAGGGATTTACAATTTTGTAAAAGTTGATTCCAATACGGAGAAGACCTTTAAAGAATCTTTGGAACAATACGAGGATGTTCGTGTTTATGTGAAGCTACCAGGGAAGTTCAGTATTGCGACTCCGCTTGGGAACTATAACCCTGACTGGGCAATCGCCTTCCGTGAAGGTAGTGTCAAACATATCTATTTTGTTGCAGAAACGAAAGGCTCTATGTCTAGTCTTCAATTAAAACAAGCTGAGCAAGCAAAAATTGCCTGTGCGCGTGCTCATTTTAAAGCGTTAGCTCAAGCTGGATTGATTAGTGATCAGCACATCTATGATGTGGTTTCAAGTTACGAGGAATTATTAAATATTGTAAGATAGAGAGGTAAAAGAAATGGAATTTATTGTATATCGTAAGGGAAGAGAAGTAGCTGTTTTACAACGTAGGAGTGATGCAGAGAGATATGTGCGCTCTAAAACTGGATTTTTTGGTGAACCAGATGCTTACTATCAGATTGAACAAAGAGGTTGTTATTTGACAGAAGCAGCTGTAACTTACAAGGGATTGGCAGATGACTGTGATGAATTGATGACTTTGCGAAAATTCAGGGATTCTTATCTAGCTTTTAAAGATGGTGGTCAGGAGGAAATTGAATCCTACTATAAGATGGCTCCTCAGATTGTTGCCAAGTTAGAAGAACATTCAAATCGTGAGGAAATACTAGAGTCTATCTGGTCAGGACTTGTCTTACCTTGTGTTTCCTTGATTAAAATAGGAGAGAATCAAACTTGCCATCAATTGTATAAAACATATACACTAGAATTGTCTCAAAAAGTGGTCCAATAAAACGAGTAGAGTATAGGAAAAGAGTTCGGGTCCTCGCTAACTTGTATAGTGAAGAGACCCCCTATTCTATTTAGATCCCCAATACCAAAACAAACGTGTCAAACTAATCACTAATAGAACATACTTGGAAGATTTTGAATGGAATGAGGAAGATACAAAGGAAGACAATTTCTCTAGCTGGCTTGATGAAATGGTAGGATTGTAAGGGGGGATTTTTACCCCTTGGGTTTTAAGAGTATATATAATTAAGATAAACTAAAAAGACTAACACAAAAAAAGAAAGTAGAGAAAAGAAAATGAAGTTATTAAAGGGTTTGGGCTTTGCCTTGGTATTGTTTTACATGGTTATATTTATTGGAGTAAACTTTGTGACTGTTGGGGTTGATAATGATAAAAAAGAAGAAACAACAAAAGAGATACAAAGGTATGAATTGTTAGACTAGACTAAAATAAAAAAGCATTAT
>NZ_VMMW01000095.1:0-979 GCF_013277425.1 Streptococcus sp. 79 | reverse complement strand
TGTATAATTTGCCATGTCGTCCTTTCTCGACGACCTTACCAAATATCTCAGCGCCTGCGTTATCCGCCTTGTAGATAACCATCGGCTTTTTCTTTTCTAGTTCTGCAATCCTGTCCATCTGCCAGATGTTTAGTCCAGCAGATACCAGAATCCAGATTGCTATGAATCGTTTCAATCTATGACCTCCTCCTTCAATTTAAGCTCAATCTCTAAGTAAAAGCTTTGATCAGGTATCTCCAGTATCGCTGTAGTGGTTTTACCATCAGAACCCACGATAACTTCTCCGATTGCCAAAACTAAGTCTCGAATTGTGCTATTTAGCGTAAGGCTCATCACTCCACCTCCTCATTATATTTTTCTACCAATTCATGCAACCACGACCAAGGTTCGGTTTCTTCAACGATTGGGTCAACTTCCCTTTCTTGCAACCAAGCTGAGAAATTAACCACATTATCAATGTAGATTGTGTCGTAATCGCCCCAATCCCAAACAGTTAAATAAATTTCTGTTTCAGTTCCATTTTCATCTTCAACCGTTATTGAACCATTTTCAACCCACGCTGTACCAAAACACAATTCGCAAGTGCCAGTCTGTTCTTCTTGAAAATCTGAATGGTATTCTGTCACTTTATATTTCATCTTCCAACTCCTCCACTTTTTTCCTCAATTCTTTATTCTTTTTCTTCAACAAATCGCGCTCCAGCGCTCTAATCCGTCTCTTGCGTGCATCGCACGGTTTCGAATACTCGATTATCTTCTCTTCATTTTGCTCAATTGTACGTTTCAGTCCTTCGATTACTACCTGTTTATCGTAATTCATCGTCTAAAAATCTTTCAATAGCTTCTCTATAGGAGACTTCCGCCATACCGTCTAAGTCGTTCAGGGCTTCAATATAGTCTGGACGCCCTTGCCCATACTGCTTTTTCAAAAACTCAACAAAGAGATGAATTTCCTGATAGGTTACTCCAACCATATTTCT
>NZ_VMMW01000094.1:0-863 GCF_013277425.1 Streptococcus sp. 79 | reverse complement strand
TGCGATTATTTTCATAAGACTGTTGAGCATAGTCGGCAGAATAAACCTCTTTAAAGCGTCCTTTTCCAAGACATTGTCGGACTGTCCCACGCTTGATTTCATTGTGAATGGTTTGAGGAGCTTTTCCAAGTAAAGAGGCGATTTCTCTATTTGATTTCCCTTCTTTTTTCCATCTTTCGATTAAGCGACGGCTATCGATTGTCAAATGTTTGGCTTTTGTAGTATAATGGTTTTGCATCTCTGTGCCTTTCTTGTGTTTGTGGTTGAACAACAAGTATAACACAGAGGTGTTTTCTTATGCCTAGAAGAGCTTTCATTTGACAAGAGGAACCCTTGAAGCAGTTTTGTCAGCTAAACCAAGGCTAATCTTAGCCTTGGCTTTCCAGCTTAACAGCTCCAAGCCTCTTATCAAATGAAATCGAGTACTAGCTATAAGCTAGTTAAAACATCTAATTTTTAGGAGGGCTGGATGGCTAACTTCATTATAGAACTTTCATTCGAACGTGAAAATGTCCCATTTGATAAAATAGTCGTATGAAAAGTATCCAACTGAATATGAATGAAACGAAAAAATATCTTGTGATATAGTTGCTTAGTTTCAAACAAGCATGTTATAATAAAGCTATGGCATATAGTACAGATTTTAAACAGCGAGCATTAGATTACATCAAAGAGGGGCACAGCCATGTCGAGGCAGCCAAGGTTTTTGATGTTGGCGTCAGAACTCTCTTCACGTGGGAAAAGAACTTACGTGAACAAGGACACTTAGAGAGGAAAAAGCGAGTCGTCAAAAACCGAAAGATTCCTTTAGAGGAATTGAAATCCTTTGTAGAGGCTTATCCAGATGCTTTTTTACGGGAAAT
>NZ_VMMW01000093.1:0-28859 GCF_013277425.1 Streptococcus sp. 79 | reverse complement strand
CAAGCTGGTAAAATCTTGGCTGACAGTGGTTATCAAGGGCTCATGAAGATATATCCCCAAGAACGAACGCCACGTAAATCCAGCAAACTCAACCCGCTAATAGCTGAAGATAAATCCTGTAACCATGAGCTATCTAAGGAGTGAATCAAGGTTGAGAGTATTTTTGACAAAGTATAGTAGATTGAAACTAGAATAGTACACCTCTACTTCTAAAACATTGTTAGAAATCGATTTGACTGTCTTGATTGATTTGTCCTGTTCTTATTTCATTTCACTATGAAAACGTTTAAAATATTTTCAACAACCTATCGAGATCATCGTAAACGCTTCGGATTACGAATGAATTTGATTGTTGGTATTATCAATCATGAACTAGGATTCTAGTTTTGCAGGAAGTCTAATAAATATAAACCGTAAATATGCCTGCCTGCTTTTGCTATCATGGTTTGGCTACCTATCCCAAGTTCGGATAAAAATACTTTCAAGTATTTATTCAATCCATAATTTGTAGAAAGTTTATACCTTCTATCACAAGAGACCAAATCATATTTCTTTAATTCTTCACGATTATAAAGAACCTTATCTTGTTCCTCTTTCAATGCATCCAATACAGATATTAAATCTTCATCAATAATAATTTCTCTTATGGAAGTATTCGTTTTTTGAGGAATAAAATTTGTCGATTTCTAGCAAATCTTCCATACGTTTTTAGAGTTTCTCTTTCATTTTCTATTTTATAATTCACCTTCTAATTCTCTTATAATCGAGTGTAAAGATTCTTTCGTTTTGGGAACAGATTCCTTCAATATACCCTCTATAATTTTAAAATTTAAGTTAGAATAATTATGATAAATAAAATTTCTAAAACCTTTTATCTGAGTCCAGTTTATCCTATCTGAATACTTCTGTTTTACTTCCTCTGATAATTTGCCTAACGATAACTGTTCTCCTACCTGTCCTAAATTCATAGCGATAGAATCAACTACCATATCATCATCTAAAGGTAAATTATATCTTCTTGCTTTATACAAAACAGCATCGGCCTTATCAAGATATAAAACCATATCCTTCAAATATGCTATATCAGTTTCAAGAGATTGACTTCTCATAAATAACCTCTCTATCATTCAAAAAATTTTTCTTGACTAACTTCCCAATGTTTGTTTTTGGAGAAAGTAAATCACTAACCAATAGAATATCTATATTACCATCAAAAATAGTCAAAAGTCTACCATATACATCAAAATATATAGAATCATCCTCTAACTCCAAAGCAATATCAACATCACTTTTCCCATCAGCTTCGCCCCTAGCATAAGAGCCAAATAGATAAATTTTAGATAAATCATATTGTTTAGCAACAGGAACAATTTTTTCCTTTATCTGATCTATTGTATAAACCATAACCGAACCCCTTTAGATTATATCTATCCACACTTTTATTTCACCTTACTCAGAATCAAGTTTAACTTCAAAAGGAATACTTCTTGTCAACACACTTTGCTTCAAAAATAACTTCACAGCAGTTGACATATCCAACCCCAACTCATTAAAAATCGCAGTCGCTTCTTTTTTCAATTCATCATCTACTCTTACAGCAATTTGTGACATAGCATTTCTCCTTTTCTTCTTGTATATCTATTGTATCACTTTTACCAATACATATCAAACTTATTCCCTAATAAATACAGTCTTTAATTTAAACTTGCAACTTCTTCTCTAATGCTTGTGCCAAAACTTCTGAATAGTTAATCTTTTCTCGATCAGCAAGACGAACTAGCCATTCAGGAACGGTCACGTTCTTTCTAATCGCCTTGTTACTTCTCACAAAAGGCGCAGGATCAACTTGAATCATTGATACAAAACCATCTGAAACTTCAATCTTTAAAATATCACTTGGAGTAGGCAACGCCATCCCTTCATCGATATAAGAAGCTAAAACATTTTCAAGCATTTCTCGAGCATTTTTCATCGCTTCTTCGATATTTTTTCCTTCTGTACCACCACCAAATTCTGGAAATTCTACCCAATATCCTGTTCCTTCTTTATGAAAAATAGCTGGATACGTTTTTAACATTCTACTACCCCCAACATTCTACTACCTCTGATGTAAAAAGACTTAGGAAAGTAAAAATTACAATCCTAAATCTTTGAGAATCTTTCTCTCCAATCCCTTTCCCAAATCTTCATTTCCATGAACTGGAATCGTGACAAGATAAGAAAAACCCTCTTTCTTAAAATGATGATGACTTCCTCTTTGACGAACTTCAACCCATCCATTCTCAAGAGCTAGTTTCACCATTTCTTTACCTGTAAGTGGCATATATATTCGTTACCTCCTTACACTTACTATTATACGCATTATGTGTATAATAGTCAAATTAAAACAAACCACTTTTTCTCAATAACTACAAAATAAAATAGACCAGCTTCCTGATCTACTTTATTCTATATTCATTGACTTTTGGTCAAATTTTGGTCACACTTTGGTCAAAGATTCCAAAAATACTAACCTATTTTAAAAAACTAAATTGTGATGATTGCCTACAAATAAACACTTTGAATATTCTTTATGTTTCTTTACGCTTCTTATTATGCCCCCTGCAGGAATCGAACCTGCAACTACTCCTTAGGAGGGAGTTGTTATATCCATTGAACTAAGGGAGCTAGATAAAAACTCTGCTGAAAAAGCAGAGTTTTAGTCGAATTAACGACGGATTTCTTTGATACGAGCTGCCTTACCTTGAAGAGCACGCAAGTAGTACAATTTCGCACGACGTACTTTACCGTAACGAACAACTTCGATTTTTTCAACACGTGGAGTGTGGATGGGGAAGATACGCTCAACACCTACACCGTTAGAGATTTTACGAACTGTGTAGTTTTCTGAGATACCAGCACCTTTACGTGCGATAACAACACCTTCAAAAATCTGGATACGTTCACGGTTACCTTCGACAACTTTCGCATGTACACGAACAGTGTCACCAGGACGGAATGATGGGATATCTGTACGAAGTTGACCTTCAGTCAAGCTTTGGATTAATGGATTCATTTTATTCTCCTATCTTTGTCAATCTTGAGGAATCTTCCTCAGCGGATAAACTGTATTTTTGTGCGTCCATTACACACAAGATACAGTTTACCAAATTTCCACCAAAAAGTAAAGAAATTTATAGCAGAATTCCTAAAAAAATCGCAAGCAAACCACCGAGGTAGGTCAAAGCTAAATAAGAATAAAATCCCTTCCTATCACTTAACAATCTTTGGAGTTCGTCATTCAAGGTCGAAAAAGTTGTCAAACCTCCACAAAATCCTGTTGCTAAAATAGCATAGACTTCCTTAGACTCCACATGATTGTAGAATAATCCAATTAAAAAACAACCTAGAAGATTGACTATGAGCGTTCCGAGGGGCAATTTAGAAGTTTGATTATAGCGGGAAAAGAAATAGCGCACTAAAGCTCCGAAACCACAAGCAATTGCAAGATAGACGATTACCATTTCTTCCTCCCTAAATAGTAAGCTAAAAGCAGTCCTCCACCGATGCTCAAAAACAAATACATGATCAAACTAAGATAACGCCCTGTATCAAGCAGCTTCACAGTATCAAGCATTAGGCTGGAAAAAGTTGTTAAACCTCCACAAAAGCCCGTCCCTAGTGCTAAAATCAAGCCCTTACTAGTCCCCTTATAGACCAGATATCCCTTGACAAGATAAATCAAGCAGAAAATTCCCAGATAGTTGACAAAGAGAGTGCCCCAAGGAAAGTCTGGACTGGCTGATAACCAAGTAGAAACAAGGTAGCGCACAAGTCCGCCCAACATAGCAGCTATAAAAATGCCTAGCGGATAAAATTGTTCTTTTTTCATTTGATATTCTGATTCTGATAATCACGCGAACGTTTGAGTATGTCCGAAAAAGTCGCGACAATAGTTTCCTGATAGCGCTTATCTCCTACACGACTTCTAACCTTTTCAAAAATAACCGCTTCTCTCTTAGTATCTAAAATCGGTTTACCTGAAGCTTTCTTATAGGCAACTACACCCTCAACCAAATGCATTCGTTCTTCTAAGAGCTTGACGATTTGGTCGTCGATTTGATCAATTTCTTGACGAATACTATCTAAATCCATACAGTCTCCTCCTTTATTTGAATTATTGTATCAAAAAGCCACCAAATAGGCTAGTAAAATCCTAACTCACGATAAGAAAAATGCACTGATTGATTACATCAGCGCACTTTTATACTTATCCTACTTTAGCAGCCAATTCTTCTGCGAATTGTTCCAAGCGCTCAATGTCTTCTTCCTCAGCAGAGAGATCAACTTTAACACATTCTGAACCTTTTTCTGCTCCTGTCGAAACAAAAACACGATCAAAGTCATCAACAGCCTTACAGAATTCATCGTAGAAGGTATCTCCTGAACCAACCACTCCGTAGATTTTGCCATTCAAGTTGAGATCTGCTAGGTCTTCGTAGAAGTCCATCATCTCATCTGGCAATTCACCATCACCATAAGTATAGGTCGCAACGATAGCGATGTCAGCTTCCAAGAAGTCTGAAGCGTCAACAGTTGTACATTCATCAACATCAACATCCAAGCCCAAGTCACGTAATTTGTCTGCTACAATATCTGCAATTTCTTCGGTATTACCGGTCATACTGGCAAATACAATTTTTGCTAATACCATATCGTCCTCCTCAATTTATCTTTCTCCATTATATCACATCTTTTTCATTTTAAAAATAAAAATTCTTGTGCTACAATGAAATGAGAAAGAATTGAGGTTATTTATGGAAATTTGCCATCAAATTTTAGAAAAAATCAAAGAATACGACACGATTATCATTCATCGTCATATGAAACCAGACCCTGATGCCTTGGGAAGTCAAGTGGGCTTGAAAGCCTTGCTGGAATATCATTTCCCTGAAAAAAACATCAAAGCCGTAGGTTATGATGAACCGACTCTTACTTGGATGGCTGAGATGGATCTTGTTGAAGATAGTGCCTACCAGAGCGCACTTGTCATCGTCTGTGATACGGCGAATACTGCTCGTATCGATGATAAGCGCTATAGTCAAGGTGATTTTCTCATTAAGATTGACCACCATCCAAATGATGATGTATACGGTAACCTATCTTGGGTAGATACTAGTTCAAGTAGCGCTAGCGAGATGATTACCCTATTTGCCCAAACAACCCAACTAGCCTTGTCAGATTGCGCTGCTGAGTTGCTCTTTGCAGGAATCGTTGGCGATACAGGTCGTTTCCTCTACCCTTCTACCACTGCACGGACTCTTCGTCTGGCTGCCTATCTAAGAGAACAGAACTTTGACTTTGCGGCTCTCACTCGCAAAATGGACACTATGAGTTACAAAATTGCTAAACTTCAAGGCTACATCTACGACCATCTGGAAGTGGATGAAAATGGTGCAGCGCGAGTTATCCTGAGTCAAGAAGTCTTGAAACAATTTAATGTTACCGATGCTGAAACTGCAGCCATTGTCGGTGCACCTGGACGCATTGATAGTGTTAGTCTCTGGGGAATTTTTGTGGAGCAGGCTGTTGGCCACTACCGCGTTCGCTTACGCAGTAAAATTCATCCTATCAATGAAATTGCCAAAGAACATGATGGTGGAGGCCATCCTCTAGCAAGCGGTGCTAATTCCTATAGCCTAGAAGAAAACGAAATCATCTACCAAAAGTTAAAAAACTTGCTTAAAAACTGATAAAATACTTGCCAAACTTTTCAGAATCTGATAGACTAGTATGGTAACAATCTATGGCTCGCAAAGAGACCATGGCAGAAAGGAAATATTGCAAAATGAAAAAAGATATCCATCCAGAATATCGCCCAGTTGTCTTCATGGACACAACTACTGGTTACCAATTCCTTAGCGGTTCAACAAAACGCTCTAACGAAACAGTTGAGTTCGAAGGCGAAACTTACCCATTGATCCGTGTGGAAATTTCATCAGACTCACACCCATTCTACACTGGACGTCAAAAGTTCACTCAAGCAGATGGACGCGTGGATCGTTTCAACAAAAAATACGGTCTCAAATAATGATAAAAAGACAGCTTCGGCTGTTCTTTTTTGTTTCTTGAAATCAACTGCTGTTCTCATATTCCATACTCAAAAAAACTTTGCACTCTAGCTAGCCACACAATAGCTTCCAGAGTACAAAGTTTTCTCTTGCCTAAAAAATATAAAAGATATATACTAGCTATATATAGTATAGATTGGAGATATACCATGACGACATCACTTACTAAACAGTACAATTTTAAAATCAATGAGTCATCAATGGAACAAGCTAGAGCTATCATCAAGGAAAAAGGAATGACTATGACGGATGCTATTAGTCTTTTTATCGAGCAGATTGTTCTCGAACAGGATTTGCCAATAAAAACTGCAGAAGATTTACACCGTGAACGATTGATTCAAGAACTACAAGCCCAATCTGAACGCGCCTTAAGAGAATATGAATCCGGACAAGGAACTTCCCTAGATGATATGAGGCTACGATATGACTTATAAAGTGATTCTATCTACCGAAGTGAGTCAAGCAATTGACAGTATCCATGACTACATTACTACTGTTCTTTTATCACCTCAGTCTGCTAAGAATACTGTAGCCAGAATTTTAGACGGCTTAAAAAGTTTAGAAACTTTTCCTGAAGCTGGCTTTGATGCAGATGAAAAAATCGGACTAAAAATCAACAGTAAGTACCCTACGCGAGGAAAAATTATCGGTCAGTATATCTTGCTTTACTTTATCGACCAGACTCAAAGAACTGTTTTTCTTTCCCACTTATTTCACACCAAAAGTGACTATGTTACCTTGCTCCAAAGCAAAAATAACAAAAACTCAAAATCATCATTTTAATGTCCACCACTCTCTTAATAACCTTGTACTTATAAGGAACACAGTCTTCATTTTAACTAAAAAATAAAAAAACTTTGCACTCTAGCTAGCCACACAATGGTTTCCAGAGTACAAAGTTTTTTAATTAGACCAGATTTAATCTTCCTTATCTTGATTTTCAGTTCCTTTAACTGCTTTTTTAAATTCAGATAGCATTTTACCGATTGACTCGCCTAGTTCAGGTAATCGTTTTGGTCCAAAAATCAAGAGAGCTCCTAAAACGATGATAATCAATCCTGGTGCTCCGATATCACGTAAGATTCCCATTTCTCGCTCCTTTCTGCTTGCGTTTCATAATGTGTTTGCTGATGGTAATACTCAATTCATAGAGTAATATCAAGGGGGTAGTCATTGCCAAATCGCTGACAAAGTCGGCTGGTGTCAAGATGACTGCAAGTACCAATAAGATAAAATAGGCATATCGGCGATAAGCAATCAATAATTCTGGTCCAATGAGGCCAATCGACGTCAAAAAGGCAATGATAACTGGTAATTCAAAAACCAGAGCCATGGGTAAGGTCGTTTGAAAAACAAAGGACAGATAATTTTGGGCTGTTAACTGCGTTTCAAATAGTCCTTCTCCTAGCCCTAATAAAACCTGAAGTAAGGCTGGTGTTACAAAGTAAAAACCAAAAGCCAGTCCAACTAGAAAACAAAGGAAACTAGCTGGAATATAGGCAAAAATCGCTCTAGCTTCTTCCTTCTTTAAACCGGGTTTGATGAAAGACCAAATATGATACACCGTGTAAGGCAAGGTGATGGTAAAGGCCATCAGACTAGCCAAACGTATGTATATCCATAAAATATCATTGGGTCCTAAAACAATCAACTTTTGCTGAAAAGATTGGGTCACATACTGGTAAATCTGGTCTGCAAAAAGTAGGGAGACACAGAATACCAAAAAGAAACAAATGACCACAGCCAATAATCTCTTTCTAAATTCTACCAGATGTTCCACGATTGTCAATTCTTTTCTGTCCATCTATTTTTCACCCTGTCTAAAAGTGACAATCAAGACAATAATAACAAAGACTAGCTGGCTGACCAAGCCTTCCCAACTTGGATAAATTCCAAGCAAATCGATCGTTGGAAAGCCTGTCAGCAAGTGATTTGGTGCCATATTGGTCAACTGAAGAGCATGGACACTAACTCCCAGCATCTTGAAGGCTAGGGCATAAATCATCCAAGTCAGGATAAAGAAGACCTTATGTGGCAGGAAGAATTGACTGGCCTTATTCATCACTATGGCAATAATTACCAGAACCAGTAAGGCAAGTGAGATTCCCAAGACAAATTCAAAGCTGGAAATCCTTGGTAAAATCCCAACATAAAAGAGAATGGTTTCTGCTCCCTCACGGAAAACAGCTAGAAAACTGAGAGCAAACATGGAAATAAAGGAGCCTGTCTTGGTCACTGTTTCCATTTGTGACTCCATAAAGGTATTCCATTTTTTGACCGAGGATTTGCTGTGGAGCCAGATTCCAATCAAAATCATCATAGCTACTGCAAAAATTCCCACTGCTCCTTCGATGATTTCACGATTGGAGCCTGATGTTACTGCTGGAAAGGCAATTTGCAGGATAAAAGCAATAAGGAGACTAGCCATGATTCCAGTGATAGCACCACCATAAACCCACTTGAGTCCCTTTCGCATCTTGGCTGCTTTCAAGGTCGTCACCAAGGCCATGACGATTAAGAGAGCCTCTACCCCTTCTCTCAGGAGAATCAGCATGGCATCAAAGGCATTGTAACGTGCGCTAGTATCAATTTGTGATAAATCTGCAATCAGTTTTTCTAATTTTTCTTGGTATTCCTTCTCACTTCCCTTGACCATAATCACAGGGCTTTCACTTTCCACTCGAGTATAGAGGGAAGGATTGGTCGTGCTAACAGAGCCTTCAATCGTTGGCCAGATAGTGATGAATTCCTTCATGCTAGCTGCTCCTGATGCTTGATCACCAGCTTGGAATTGTTCCAAAGCCTTTGTCAAAAGGGCAATACCGTCTTTAAGACTCAAATCAGAAGATGTTGCTACGACTGCTTTTCCAGCTACAAAATCATCAATAGCCTTTTTTAAGTCCTCAAAGGAAATCTGGATTGAATTAAAATCTGTAGGCTCGGTTTCCATACTACTACGCAAGAAAGAAATAGCTGTTTCAACACGTCCATAATGGGCCGTACTATTGTCACGAACCACACTTTCATTGATGGTCCAAGTGGAATTCATTTTCTTAAAGGCCTCTCGGACCTTTTCCAAATCTTTGGAAGTAATAGCCTGTTCCAAGGCTTCAAAACGTAGACTCAGACGGTTGACCAATTTTTCCTTTTCCGCATCTAGGTCAATAGGATTTTGTTCTTTTTCAAAAGCTAATAGGGCTGCAGAAATTTCGGTGAGTTTGTCTTCAGTAATCTCGCCTGATTGAGCTAACTTTTCCTTAACAACTTTACCAGCCTCAGAATTGCTGTCTTCTACTCTTTCGAAGTCTGATGCCATCTCCTGAACGAGTTTCTGAGCCTCAGACTGACTCCCATTTTTGACCGCTTTAGAAGCATCTGTGATTTTCACAAAGTAAAAATTCAGACTTTCTTGGGCACCTACTGGGGAAAGAATTAAAAGTGACAAAGCTAAAACTAGTAACCAGCTTTTAGCCTTCCAATAATTTCTGACCAATGTAGCCCCCTTTCTCCACACCACCAAAGCAAGCAAAGAGTCCACTACCGATATGAGTGATGTATTCATTCATCTTATCAGTAGCGCCTAGATTGGTTTGAACCTTGACAAAGTTATCAGGATCCTTCTGGAAAGAAATAAAGAGCAAGCCCGTATCAAACTGGCCAGTTTTTTCATCAATTCCATCAGAGTAAGAATAAGAACGACGCAAAAGCGGCTTGTCCACTTCCTTAGCCAAACGAACATGCGAATCATCAGGCAAAAGACTCAAATCCACTTCATCAAACTCATTTTTCTTACCGAAAGGGGCACCACTTTCCTTGTAACGACCAAAGGTATTTTCTTGTTCTTCAAGACTAGTACGATCCCAAGTTTCTAAAAACATCTGAATCCGACGAACTGCCATATAAGAACCATTTTCCATCCAGTCCTTACTATCAGCCCAAATGACGCGGTCAAAGTCTTTCTCCTTGGTTGGATTTGCTGTTCCATCCTTAAAACCAAAGAGGTTACGCGGAGTCTCCATTCGATCCCCGATAGCTGCAAAACCAGACTGACTCCAACGAAGGGTCACGGCATTTCTCCCCTTACGGATGAGATTGCGAATAGCGTGAAAGGCAACCTGCTCATCATCTGCACAGGCCTGGATGACAATATCTCCACCAGTATATTTTTCACGCAATTGCTCTTTAGGAAAAGGCGGTAAATCCCTGAAAACTTGAGGACGCTTGTTTTCCAAGTTCATCTTTTTCAAGAAACTCGCAGACACACCAAAAGTCAGCGTCAAACGATGAGGGTTGAGCCCGACTGTCTCACCAGTATCACTCGGAGGCAAGAGAGCATTCTGGCCATCTTTTTTGACCAATTCCCCCTCAACCAACTTGGCACTATAATCCGTCCAATCCTTGAATAGCTGGATAATCTTATCTCTATCCGTCGTATGCAGGTCCAAGACAACAAAATAGATATTCTTTTGCATGGGCGTACTAATCCCAGCTTGATGCTTGCCATAAAAAGCAATTTTTTCATTTCCGTACGAGATTTTTTCCTGACTTCCTAGCTTAGGTGCGAAAAAAGCAGAAGCACCAGAGAGTCCTAGCGCTAAACCAGCCCCTCCAATCCCTGCTTTTTTTAGAAATTCTCGACGGTCCATTTTCTTCTCAAAAAACTTTTCGTCTTTTTCAGTCATGACTCTTATTCTCCACTAAGAAATTTACCCATTTGTGATAGAGGTTCACCAAGTTTTGTCACAGCTTCTGACAATTCTTTGGTATCTTCTGTTGTCAAATCTGTATAGAGCTTGTAGTGTTCCTTGTCGGTCATGTGTTTGTCCAACAAATCATTGACAGACTTGAAGTCCGCTTCCAATTCTTTAACTAGGTTAGCGTCTGATTTTTCAAGCAAAGGTTTAAAGAGTTGGAAAATCTTCTCAGCTCCCTCGATATTGGCACGGAAGTCATACAAGTCTGTATGAGAATAAATTTCCTCTTCCCCTGTAATCTTACTTGTTGCAACTTCGTTAAGCAAGTCGACTGCCCCAGTCAGCATAACCTTGTAGTCCACATCAACAGTTGCAATCTTGGCTTTCAATTCCTTGATATCATTGACCAACTGATCACCATAGCTTTCAGTTCCTTTAGTTGTATTGTCTTCCCAAAGGATACGCTCAATACGGTGGAAACCTGACCATCCCTCTTCTGTCTTGTTTTCGTCCATGTAGTCTGCCAAACGGAAGTCAATCTTGACATCTGACTCACCAAAACTCTCGGCAATCGGTTCTGAACGCTCATAGGACATACGAATCAGTGGATAAACCTTCTTAGCTTCTTCTAACTTGCCTTCTTTCAAAAGTTTGACAAAGCCTTCTGTATCTGTCAACAGTTTATCGATTTGCTCTTGCACAAAAGTCTTATAGTCAGCAGTGGCCTTATCAAGCATTTTCTGCTTGTCTTCAGACAAGGCTGTCACCTTGGACGAATCACTCGTATTGCTTGGCTTAGATTGGTTATTAGCACAAGCTGTCAATAGCAAGGCTGAAGATAAAAGGACAAAACCTAGTTTTTTCATTGTATACTCCTATCGGTTCAGGAAACCTGAATTCATTTTACGTTTCATTATACTATGTTTTTTCTAATCTGTCAATAAATTTTCAGACAATTTAATGTTATGTTTTCTCAATCTACCAGACTTAATACGACTTTGTAACTTGTAATCTTGTAAACGATACATGGTCGGAACATAAAAGAAATCACCACTTTTATGTAACTTAATCGCAACTTAATCGCAACAAGAACATTATTATCAAATCTTTTTACATATTCAAAACTGGCGTCTTTCTCTCGTGGATTGATGCCGACGAAATCTGGGTTCCTTAGTATGAGTTCCAGGTCTTCAATATGATGAATCACATCATTGTGATGGCCTTTTATCATATGGCTTCTCAAACCGTCTTTGTTGACCTTTATGTCGCTCGCTTCAAGAACAATATCAAAAATTTCTTTTACTTCATCGGTAATCTGACCGATTTTTTTCATGATCCATAATTTCCTCCGTTATTCCACAACTATTATATCACAATCATAGTGTATATCAGGATATATCAAACTCTATTATTCGTTAGATACTCAATTTTAACTTTTCCCTTTTCCTCAAAATAATAGTATAATAGAGGTAGAATTTAGAATCGAGGTACACCTATGGCTGTAAAATTTACAAAACGAGACGACTTGGACAAGATGTTTGAAGAGTTTGCTAAACTCCCAGATTTGAAACAAGTCACTTTCCCTGATGACAAAGAGAAAAAAGCCAAAGCAGAAAAGAAAAGCTAGATGACTGCTTTCCAACAACTCCCATCTAGTGTACTTCAAACTGGAGCCATTTTTCTCTCCATTATCATTGAAGCCCTCCCCTTCGTTCTGATAGGAAGTATTGTCTCAGGGCTGATTGAGGTCTATATCACACCTGACAAGGTTTATCATTTTCTCCCTCGAAATCGTTGGGGAAGAATCTTTTTTGGCACCTTCGTTGGAATACTTTTCCCCTCTTGTGAATGTGGAATCGTCCCGATTATCAATCGTTTTCTGGAAAAGAAGGTTCCCAGTTACACGGCCGTTCCCTTTCTTGTGACAGCACCTGTTATCAATCCCATTGTTCTTTTTGCGACCTATTCTGCCTTTGGCAACTCCTTCCATGTCGCCCTATTACGAGCTCTGGGTTCCATTCTTGTGGCTGTAATACTAGGAATTTTTCTAGGATTTTTCTGGCAAGAACCGATTCAGAAAGAAAATCGTCTGACTTGTCATGAGCATGATTTTTCTTACTTGAGTTCTGCAAAAAAAGTTTTTCAGGTCTTTGTGCAGGCCATTGATGAATTTTTTGATACGGGGCGTTATTTGGTATTTGGCTGCCTCTTTGCTTCTATAATACAGGTCTACGTTCCGACTCGGATTCTGACCTCTATCAGTGCGACCCCTCTTTTTGCCATCCTGCTCTTGATGATTTTATCCTTTCTTCTTTCGCTCTGTAGTGAGGCGGATGCCTTTATAGGTGCTTCTCTTCTCTCGAGTTTCGGTTTGGCTCCAGTTCTGGCCTTTCTCGTCATTGGCCCAATGCTGGATATCAAAAATATTCTCATGATGAAAAATTACTTGAAAGCACGATTTATTAGTCACTTCATTACGATTGTGACTCTGGTCGTTTTAGCCTATTCTCTCTTGATTGGAGTCATCCTATGATTCGATTTTTAGTTTTAGCTGGCTATTTTGAACTGACTATTTACCTCCATCTGTCGGGCAAACTAAACCAGTACATCAACATGCACTATTCCTATCTGGCCTATATCTCCATGGTGCTTTCCTTTATCTTGGCAATTGTTCAATTGTATATCTGGATGAAGCAAGTCAAAACCCACAGTCATCTGAACAGCCGATTGGCCAAGATGACGAGTATTTCTCTTCTGGCTATTCCACTTGTCATCGGCTTAACTTTCCCAACTGTTAGCTTGGATTCTCAGACCGTTTCTGCTAAAGGTTATCATTTCCCCCTATCGGAAGGAACGGATCTAGCCATTCAGACAAGTGAAGGGACGACAAGCCAATATTTGAAACCAGACACCAGTTCTTATTTTTCAAAATCAGCCTATGAAAAGGAAATGCGAACGGCGGCGGATAAATACTTGTCCCAGGATAGCATTCAGATCACTAATGAAAACTATATGGAGGTCATGGAGGCTATCTACGACTATCCAGATGAGTTTGAGGGCAAGACAATCCAGTTTACAGGCTTTGTCTATAACGACCCCAGTCATGCCAATAGTCAATTTCTGTTCCGATTCGGCATTATCCACTGTATCGCAGATTCTGGTGTCTATGGATTGCTGACCAAGGGAAATACCCGGCAGTATGAAAACAACACTTGGATTACGGCCAAAGGAAAACTGCTCAATCACTACCATAAAGAACTCAAACAAAATCTCCCAACCTTGGAAATCGACAGCTTTACAAAAGTCGATAAACCAGAAAATCCCTATGTTTATCGAGCTTTTTAAGAAAATCAAGATAAAAACGAACAAGTTCTCTTCTGAATGACAGAAAAGAGCCTGTTCGTTTTTTTTGTTATATGAGAATTAGTGACTTGTAGATTTTCATCTTATACCATTTCAAGCCATACAAGCAACTCAGTGAGAATAAGAGAGCCACTCATTAATCATACTAGCGATTTTTTTGGGTGCTTGAGTATAAAGCTCATGGCCAACGTTTTCTAGAAAAATAGTATCAAAATAATCTGGTAATTCTTTTAGTGTTTCCTCTCTCCATGTAGCTTCATTAGGATAGCGAGGACTAATAAACAAGGTATCTCCCACTTCTCTCTTAAAAGCTTGTATTTTTCTCCGTAAGCGGAGTATCGCTTCTATATTTTCATAATTTATAGCCAACTCATATCTATTATACTCAGAATTCCAGTGATAGGACTGCCTTACGGCTTTCTCCATATTTTCTGACCAATGCTTTGCTTCAGATTTTTCTTTAGAAATAAGAAGAGCTAAGTCCGAAACAATTTGAGATTTGATATAATTTTTAGTTTCCTCTAACTCTGTATCTAAAGGTAAAATCTTATCTAAATCTAGATAGCCACCATCCAAAAGAATCAGTTTCTTCACTTCTTGAAATTCCGATGCGAGATAACGAGCCAAATCTCCTCCAAGAGAATGGCCTATCAGACAGATAGATTCTTCCTCTTCTATCGATTTTTTAAACCATGATTTCAATTCTGTTTCATCTCGAAGATGTTTTTCATATGGATTTAGAAAATAAACCTGAGAATCTAGTTCTTGAAGAAGATCCTTGCTATGATAGACATTACTTCCCAAACCACCAATAAAATATTTTTTCATTCTCTACTTAATACTATGCTTATTCATCTTTTGTTCAAAGATAGTTGTGATAATCTGACGTAATTCTTCTCGTTCTTTTTCTGGAATCTCACCACTTGTTTGAGCTGCAGCGTAAAGCTCAGGGTGTTCGATTGAAATGCGTTTAATCGTACGTGTCGTAGCATGTTTTCTGACGAAAAACGGAATGCGCTTAATCAAGTCTTGTGGTACTAGTGCAAAAATCTTCTCAGCAGTTTCCTTGTCACTAATCTTAGACGTAGTCAGCCCCTTCTTAATCATTTCCTGTTCTTTTTCTGTAAAATCTTTTAATTCCATCTGATTAGTCCTCCTATTTTCTCTAAGTTAAATTATATAGCAATCTGGATAAAACTACAAATGGACTATCTGGAAATAGGTGCAATACTGTAAAGACGAGTCTGTTCTTTAATTATAAATCTTCCTCCTCAGTCACTTCCCATACTTCTGATTGATAGCCATTCCCATCAATATCGTATCTTTGGATATAGCCAATAAATGTTTCATTTTTTCGTGGTTTCTGGCTATTAACGATTGAAATAACCCACCAACTCATCAAAAATAGAAATAAAAGTCCTAGGATTACTGTCATATCATACCACCATTAAAGTTTAACCCACTTATCATTATCCATGATAAAAGGCTGAGCCAGTCCCTCGCCTGTATAATCCGCATACTTGGTGCCTAAATACTTGTAACAATCTTCCTTGCTGGCAAATTTAATCGCTTGGTAGGGCTCTTCGAAAGTCAATTTCTCTACAAATAAGAAACCGTCATCAGCCGGTACTAAGACTCCAACGTGGCCTACAAACAGATACTCACCATCCAGATTGTCGTGCAAGACTACAGATAGCATTCGAGCTTTGTCGTTGAATTGAAATTGGGAGAAGAATGTTTCCATCTTTTCAGCGTGAACCTTGACATCCGTCGTTGCCTCAGTTGGAACTCTCGAAAATAGAATATCAAACTCTTCCTTATCTTGTGAATCAAAGACCTTCCCCTTATCAATCGCATCGTTATCTAGGAAAAGCAATTGATCATTCTTATCAAGTTTTGGAATGGTGACTGAATTTTTCAAAAGACAATAACTATTGATACGGCAGTTGGTTCCAACAAAATCACCCTTCTTTTGATTCCAGAGATGACTGATTTTTTCAACATCGTATTCTGTGTGAGTAAAGGAAGTGAAATCTCCTGATAAGCCAGTTGAGCCGACAATGGTATTGTAATCATTAACGAGATTAAAAAAGGCATCAACACTATTTGGATCCAAGTGAGCTGATAAGAGAGATTTGACCTCTTCTGTACTTACCTGATTGTTTAGGTTGGTGTATGAAGCTTTCCATGGAACTTTCGTTGAACTACTTTGCCTTTGACTCGTCCCATTCGAAGTTGTAGCATCTTGCTGACAAGCTGCCAAGCCTAAAAACAAAGCTGAACAGATTCCTAATATGGCTAATTTTCTTGATTTCTTCATCTTTTTCTCCTAAATGTCTTGGATTAAAGTTTCTTTAACTACTGATTTACAGATATTGATTACTTTCTCATTTAATATGCTCATCGTCTTTCCCTCCGATTTGTTTTTTTTTGTTATTTCCTTAAGCTTGATTTAATTATAATAGGCGTTTCGTGCTCTGTCAACAATTTTTTTACGAAAACACAACAAAGTTTTCATTTTCGTGGATTTCGCGTTATGCTTTACTTATAAAAACAGAAAGCGATTTCATTCATAGATAAAGAAGAGATTGCGATTGTTAGAGGCTAAAAATAAAACAATACAGACTAGTAATGGTTGGACTCAATAAGAATTGGGTACTAAGATAGGTATAAGTAAAAACACCATTGGAAATTATGAAAAAAGGGTTAGGTCTACTAAGAAAAATACTATATTTGACTTAGCTAAAGTATTCAGTAGCTTGATTGATGCATCTTTCCTCCAGTTCAAAAGGATTCTCCTAGCGATATCCAATCTATCTACGACCAACGGGCATCACCCAGACAAGGTAAATTCCCGACCTATGCCGAGAGGCAACTGTATGAGAAGAAAAACGATGATAAACGAAGTATCGCAAAAATCATCAGACTGGACGACTACAGACAGACTACTTGCTCTCGTGTTAGGTAGTTTATCTCTGCAGGTAGCCGCTCGATGCAGGACGACAATTTAGATATGGAGTTTCCATTCTATGAGGATGAAATCCCAGACGACTACGACGCAATCGCTTATATCGTCAGCAAGTCCATGGAGCCAAAGATAAGAAACGGCAACTACCTATTTATCAAGAATCCCCCACAGATTGACTATAATACCATCGTCATCTTCCAAGTAGACGGTGCTAACTAGGTCAAGAAACTTCGCCAAGGCTACCTCAAAAAACTCAATCCCGAATACCCCGACATCCACCTAGACGAAAGCACCCATATTCGTACCATCGGGAAAGTTGTCAGGCTGTATAGGGAGAATTAAAAAAGGGGGAGAATGGCGATATAAAACAAACAGATTTTAAAAGATTCGAAAAACTTTGAAAAAGTTCATTCTACATTTCAAAAAAAGAATAAGTGACCTAAAGCAGATTATATTTTGTTAAACAATAGTGATATGTAAATTTAGAGAAAGGCATTTAAGATCACTTTTCAAAAGGCAAATACTAAACTAACGAAACCGATAAACCAGCCCCTTAGTTCCCATATTTTCAGGCACACACTCCTTAGTACACTAGCTGAGAAGAATATCCCATTAAAAGCTATAATGGTTAGAGTGGGACACAAAGACGCTAAAACAATAAATAACATCTACACTCACGTAAGTAAAATAATGGAGCAAGCTGCTTTGGAGGTTTTAAATACCATATCATTAAATCGAAAATATATCAGATCGAATCTAGACAAGTAGATTGCGATTGCTAAAACATTTGTAGAAATTCATTTGACTTTTCTAATCAATTTGTGCATATCTTATTTCATACTCAATGAAAATCAAAGAGCAAACTAGGAAGCTAGCCGCAGGTTGCTCAAAGCGCTGCTTTGAGGTTGTAGATNNCGAAGTCAGTAACCATACCTACGGTAAGGCGACGCTGATGTGGTTTGAAGAGATTTTCGAAGAGTATTACCTTCAAGAAGCTCCATTGATGCCCCACCACCGCGTCACAAATACCTACACTGACACAAAAAGGTGACATAGCCACCTTTTTGGGCTCTATAATATTTGTAGTGGGTAAATCCCCTATGGATATCATTAATAAGGATACATACAAGGAACTCATCGCCAAACTGGACTATGAAGCTCCATCTTGCCCTGAGTGCGGAAGTCAAATGAAGAAATATGACTTTCAAAAACCTTCTAAAATTCCTTATCTTGAAACGACTGGTATGCCTACTAGAATTCTACTTAGAAAGCGTCGTTTCAAGTGCTATCATTGTTCTAAAATGATGGTCGCTGAAACTTCTATCGTCAAGAAAAATGACCAAATCCCTCGTATTATCAATCAAAAAATTGCGCAAAAGTTGATTGAAAAGACTTCTATGACCGATATTGCCCATCAGCTGGCCATTTCAACTTCAACTGTCATTCGAAAGCTCAATGACTTCCACTTTGAGTGTAATGTTAGAAATCTGCCTGAGATTATGTCTTGGGACGTTGAAACAGTCCGGGGAGTGACTGTTTCAATCGGGAGATGGAGATGAGCTTCATTACGCAAGATTTTAACAATCTCAATATCATCACTGTTCTTGAGGGAAGAACACAAGCTATCATTCGTAATCACTTTCTTAAGTATGATAGAGCTGTCCGATGTCGCGTCAAAATTATTACTATGGATATGTTTAGCCCTTATTATGCCTTGGCTAAACAGATTCGCTTTCAAATTTCTAGGCTCAGGCTGAAACAGTCTCCCAGACTGTTTCACTCCCGAATGCTAAAATCGTTCTAGATCGCTTTCATATTGTACAACATCTTAGCCGTGCTATGAGTCGTGTGCGTGTCCAAATCATGAACCAATTCGATAGAAAATCTCATGAATACAAGGCTATCAAGCGCTACTGGAAGCTCATTCAACAGGATAGTCGTAAATTGAGTGATAAACGTTTTTATCGCCCTACTTTTTGTATTCACTTGACCAATAAAGAGATTCTTGACAAGCTTTTGAGCTATTCAGAAGACTTGAAACACCACTATAATCTCTATCGGCTCTTACTTTTTCACTTCCAGAATAAAGAGCCTGACAAATTTTTCGGACTCATTGAGGACAATCTAAAGCAGGTTCATCCTCTTTTTCAGACTGTTTTTAAAACCTTCCTCAAGGATAAAGAAAAGATTGTCAACGCCCTTCAACTACACTATTCTAACGCCAAACTGGAAGCGACCAATAATCTCATCAAACTTATCAAGCGCAATGCCTTTGGTTTTCGAAACTTTGAAAACTTCAAAAAACGGATTTTTATCGTTCTGAATATCAAAAAAGAAAGGACAAAATTTGTCCTTTCTCGAGCTTAGCTGACTTCAACCCACTACAGTTGACAAAGAGCCCAAAAAAGCCTATCACACAAGCTCTAAAGCTGGATATGATAGGTTTTTATATTTTTCTTAACGTACTGTGCGGATACGCATTGTATTTGTACGAACAGCTTCTCCTACTGGTACACCAGCAACGATAACGATATCATCGCCTGACTCAACGAGACCTGCTTCTACCGCTTTACGTTCAGCGATTTCGAACATATCGTCAGTTGAAGATGGAGCATCTGTCAACATTGGGATAACACCCCAGTTCAACATCAATCCACGTTCTGTCAATTCATCAAATGTCAATGCTAAGATATCAGCATTTGGACGGTATTTAGAAATCAAACGTGCAGTATGACCTGTCTTAGTAAGAGTTACAACCAATTTGATATCCATTGAGTTAGTAGCATCTTTAACAGCTGAAGCCATTACTTCTGTCTTAGAGTTACGTTCAAATGAATCTGAATCCAAACGTCCGTATTCATTAAGAAGAGTTTGAGCGTTCTTGTCTATTGTAGCCATTGTAGTTACTGACTCGAGTGGGTATTTACCGTTTGCAGACTCGCCTGACAGCATTGTAGCGTCAGTTCCGTCGATAACAGCGTTGAATACGTCTGATACTTCTGAACGAGTTGCACGTGGTTTTTCAGTCATTGTTTCAAGCATGTTTGTTGCAGTGATAACAACTTTACCTGCAGCATTGACTTTCTTGATAATCATTTTTTGGTAAACTGGAACCATTTCGAATGGTACTTCGATACCCATATCACCACGAGCGATCATGATACCATCAGCTGCTTCGATGATTTCATCCAAGTTATCGATACCTTGTTGATTTTCGATTTTAGCGAACAATTGAACATGCCCGTTTCCAGTTTCTTCACAGATTGCACGAACTTCGTTCACGTCTTTTGCAGTACGTACGAATGAAATCGCAATAAAGTTGATACCTTGTTCAAGACCAAAGCGGATATCGTCGTTATCACGTTCAGCAAGGGCTGGGAAAGGAATTTTAGTGTTAGGAATATTCACACCTTTTTGTTTAGCGATGATACCATCGTTTTCAACTTCCACTTCAAATTCACGAGTTGCGTCATCTTTAGCAACCACACGAAGACCAAGTTTACCGTCGTCAACCAAAACTTGACGACCAACTTCAACATCATCATAGATATCAAGAGCACCAGCAACGTTCAATGCAATCACTTCACGAGTTGATTTGATTCCTTGTTTAGTTGCAACACGGATTTTCTCACCAGTTTTGTATGAATACTCTTTAGCTTCACCTTCGAACAATTCTGTACGGATTTCTGGTCCTTTTGTATCAAGAAGGAAACCAACTTTTTTACCTGCAAGTTTTTCAGCAAGTTTAACAGTTGCCATACGCTCACCTTGTTCTTGGTGGTCACCGTGTGAGAAGTTGAAACGGAATGTGTTAGCACCAGCTTCAATCAATTGAGCAATGTTTTTAGCTGAAGCTTCAACATCAAGTTTTTCACCCCAGTATCCGTCATCACCGAATTTTTTACCACCACGGATTTCTACCGCAGGACCCAAAGTTGCAACGATTTTTACACGTTTGTTCATGATTTTTGTGACTCCTTTATAGATATGACCTTTTTGGTCTTATTAACTAAATTGTAAATTATGACAAGCTCTTATTCAAGCTAGATAGCTCAATATCGGCTTTGTGTGGGTTGTTAACTACAATCTTACCTTCTGCAGTAAGGCTAAACAATGCTCCTTCTTCTGCCGTTCCAAGAATTGGGTTTTCAACCATTTTCTCGTTACGGATACCAACCGCAACACCACCAATACCTTCTTTAAGAAGTTTAACAGCATGGGCACCCATACGTGACGCCAATACACGGTCACGCGCAGTTGGAGAACCACCACGTTGAATATGTCCAAGTTCTGTCACACGAAGGTCGCTTGTATCTCCAGCTTCTTTAAGTTTTTGACCAAATTCAGCTGCTGACATCACACCTTCAGCTAAGACGATGATATTGTGTTTTTTACCACACTCATAACCACATTTAATGCTTTCTACGATGTCTTCAATCTTGAATCCTTCCTCAGGAATGATGATTTCATCTGCACCAGTTGCAATACCAGCCCAAAGAGCGATATCACCAGCGTTACGTCCCATAACTTCAATAACAAAAGTACGACGGTGACTTGATGATGTATCACGAATCTTATCAATAGCATCCATAGCAGTTGTAACCGCTGTGTCAAAACCGATTGTAAAGTCAGTACCAACGATATCGTTATCGATTGTACCTGGAAGACCGATAGCAGGGAAACCATGCTCAGTCAAACGCATAGCGCCGTGGTAAGAACCGTCTCCACCGATAACAACTACACCTTCAATGCCGTGTTTTTTTAATTGCTCAATCCCTTTTAGTTGCCCTTCAAGTTGAGCGAACTCTGGGTAACGAGCTGAGTGAAGGAAAGTACCACCACGAGAAATGATGTTTCCTACTGAAGCCGCATTTAAGGGATGAATTTCACCGGCAACCATACCAGCATATCCGTCATAGATACCAAACACTTCCATTCCTTCTGAAATTGCTTGACGAACAACTGCACGGATAGCAGCGTTCATACCAGGGGCGTCTCCACCACTAGTCAAAACAGCAATACGTTTCATATTGGTTTATGCTCCTTTTTCTTTTAACATTCTTCTTGATTATACCACATTTGATTTTAAAATTCTTCTATTTTCCGTATTTTTAGCGATAAATCGTTTTCATAACGATTTCATTCAATTTCGCTTCTAATTCATTGGATTTAGCTACAAAATGATGAGGGGAAACGATTGTTTTCTGTTCTTCTTCATACCTGATAATGACTGGGATTGGGCCTTTATATTGGTCTAAAATACGTGAGATTTCTTGATCCGAATCATGATTTTTTACCTGTATCCAAAAGCGTTCAGCAACTGCTTCTCTTATTTCTTGTGCAATCATTTGCAGACGACCATCACGTGACTGGATTTTCCCTTTTATATAGTAGAAGGCTCCCTCTTTTATTTCCTGCCCAACCTGACGATATAAGTCTGAAAAGAGAGTGACATCCAATTTTTTCTTACTATCATCTACCTGTAAGAAAGCCATGTTTTCGCCCTTTTTAGTACGAATTACTTTTATTTTCTGAACTTCAACCAAAATAATAGCGTAGCTATTTTCTGACAAATTTCCAATTGGAGTAATCGGGTAAATAGCCTTACTTGCAATAGCTTGTAGTGGATGTTTGCTGACACCTATCCCTAAAAGCTCTTGTTCCATATAGAATTTTTCTTGATCTGTCCAATCTTCCGATTCCTGCCAACTATAAATAGTATCTCCAAACAAACTTCCTAACTCTTTTACAAATTCAAATAGATTAACTAAATTATTGAATACTTTTTGACGATTTTTTTCAAATAAATCGAAAAGACCAACTTTTACCAAAGGTTCTAGCAGAGGAAGTTTCAGATAATTCTCAGGTAATTTAGCTATAAAATCTTCAATGTTAGAATAGGGTCTATTTTCAATAATCCAGAGAGCTAAATCATTACTGACTCCTTTAATCGATTTCAATCCTAGATAGATGGACTTGTTGGCAATTTTATCGTGATAGGGAATGGTGTTGATGGACAGAGGCGCCACTTCAAAGCCTGCTTCAAGTGCATCTATTAAGTAATCACTGTTGGCAGAATTCAACATGACCTGATAAAAAATGGCTGGATAATGCGTTTTGAAATAAGCCAACTGGAAGGCCAAGGCTGAGTAAGCATAGGCATGTGACCTGTTAAAACCATAACCTGCAAACTTCTCCATGACATCAAAGACCTGCTCTGCCTTTTCCGCAGTATGTCCAGCTTCTAATGAACCTTGAATAAAGGAAGCCCTCATCTCATGCATGGCAGAAGCATCCTTTTTCCCCATAGCCCGACGCAAAATATCGGCTTTCCCAAGACTAAATCCAGCAAAACGCTGAGCAACCTGCATAACCTGCTCCTGATAGAGCATAATTCCGTAAGTTGGAGCCAAAATATCCTCCAGTACTGGATCCAGAACAGTCACTTCTTCCTGCCCATGTTTTCTTGCCACAAAATTATTGATATAGTCACTAGCACCCGGTCGATTTAGAGAAGTAGTTGCTACGACATCCTCAAAACAGACTGGTTGCACACGTTTGAGCAGACGAATAGCACCAGGTTGCTCAAATTGAAAGATACCTTTTGTATTACCAGAAGCAAATAAAGCTAACGTTTCTTTGTCTTCTAAATCTATTTCTTCTATTTTCAGATGAATATCTTCTGTTTCAGCAAGCAATTCTTGCATTTTCTGGACAAAGGTCAAATTTCGTAGTCCCAGAAAGTCCATCTTCAAAAGCCCACTAGCTTCAACACCATGAGCATCATACTGAGTCAGTGGAATTTCATCACCGTGCTTTAGAGGGATGTAATTGGTCAAATCTTGGTCACTGATCACAACACCAGCCGCATGTACAGAGGTTTGTCTTGGATATCCCTCAATCTTGCAGGCAATTTCAAAGGCTTTTTGGTATTCTAACTTACTATTGATTTGCTGACGAAACTGGAGGTTACCCTCATAAGCCGACTTGAGATTGTCACGAAAACTGATTTTCTTGGTAATTGCAGATAATTCATACTCTGGCACACCAAAACGTTTCAATACATCTCGTAGAGCTTGCTTGGCTCCAAAGGTTGAAAAAGTAACGATTTGAGCCGCATGTTTACTACCATATTTATTGCCAACATATCTGATAAAATCTGGACGATAAATATCAGGAATATCTATATCAATATCAGGCATGGTATAGCGTTCACGATTGAGAAAGCGTTCAAAAATCAGATTTTTCTCTACTGGGTCAATCCCTGTGATATTCAAAGCATAGGAAACCAAGCTACCAACTGCGGAACCTCGTCCCATTCCCATATAATAGCCATTCGAACGTCCAAAACGTAGCAAATCCCAGACAACCAAGAAATAATCATCAAAGCCCATATCATGAATAACAGCCAATTCTTGGTCTAGTCGATCTTGATATTCTTTACTAGACAATCCCTTCTGGGCAAGCCCAAGCTCAGCGCGTTCTCTCAACTCTTCTACTGCTGGTCTAGCTGGGTTAAAACGAGGCAGTTTCAAACTAGTATCCAAGTCATAAGAAGTGCCTGAAATCAGCTTTTCTAAGTTTTCCAAGGCTTGAGGAAAACGTTCTTGGAATAATTTCTCTAACGAACTTGCTGATATAAAGACATCTTGTCGTGAACGCAAGGGGACTTCTCTGAGTGGTAGATTTTCTTTAATCGCTGTTAAGACTTGAAGAACTTCTCTATCCCTGCTTTCAAAGGCATTGACCCGATAGAGTGGTAAGATAGGATGATGAAATTCACTTGCCAGTGTTTCTGGGTAAACCCCTATATAGTAATCACAGCCTAGATTTAGTGATTCAAGCTCTTCAAAATAAGGCACAATGACCGCGATATCCTCCAGGTACTGGGACAGGACTGACCAATTTTTCTCCCCCTGCATCTTGGCTGTTGAAAGCTTCATCAACTGCTGATAGCCCACACTAGATAGAGCTAAAAAGCGCAAATTCACTTCCCGCTCATCCACAAATACAGTCATTTCAAGCCCTAGTAAAGGATGAATACCGTATTTTTTTGTAATCTCTAGAAAGTCGAAAGCACCGTAAAGATTATCAATATCCATCATGGCCAGATGAGTGTAGCCGTATTCTTTAGCTGCTCTCACATACTTGTCAATCGAAATGACGCTTTCCATAAAACTATAGACTGTTTTTGTATCTAGTTGTGCGATCAATTTACACTTCTCCTCTATCCTTCTCACTATATTATACCATTTTCACCTATAAAAGGCTTCTCTTGAGAAAAATTTCATCAGCTTACTAATTTACTTTCTATTCATTTGTATTTTTGTCATCGTTTTTATATTTATACTATATTATATATAAAAAAATAGAAAACATACAATATAAATCTCCTAGAATTTTTATATTATATCCATTATATCTACTATTACACTGTTCTCTATATTGAATTTAGCACTTTATTCATTTTTATTAGATTATTTCCTTTTACAGTTAACAATTCCCTTTCTGCTTTTTTTTTGATATAATAACCTTAACTATCATTCTATATGGAGGTTCTATGCGTTTTAATCAATATAGTTATATCACTTTCCCAAAAGAAAATATCTTATCTGAACTAAAAAAATATGGCTTTGATTTACAAAATACAACCAATCACAAAGACTCACTTGAAACCTTTTTACGTCGTTTCTTTTTCACTTATCAAGACACCAACTACCCACTTTCCATCCTAGCAGCTGATAAAAAAACAGACCTGCTGACATTTTTTCAATCAGAAGATGAACTGACAGCAGATATTTTTTATACTGTTGCTTTTCAACTTTTAGGCTTTTCTTATTTGGTTGACTTCGAAGACAGTGACGTTTTTCGTAAAGAAACTGGATTTCCTATTGTATACGGTGACTTGCTTGAAAATCTCTATCAGTTACTCAATACTCGCACCAAAAAAGGAAATACTCTTATCGACCAACTTGTTAGTGATGGTCTTATTCCGGAGGATAATGACTACCACTACTTTAACGGCAAGAGTTTGGCTACTTTTTCTAACCAGGATGTCATTCGTGAAGTCGTTTACGTGGAGTCTCGTGTCGATACTGACCAAAAAGGGCTATCAGACCTAGTAAAGGTTAGCATTATTCGCCCTCGTTTTGATGGAAAAATCCCTGCCATCATGACAGCCAGCCCTTATCATCAGGGAACCAATGACAAGGCTAGTGACAAGGCTCTCTACAAGATGGAGGGCGAGCTTGAGGTTAAGCTTCCTCACAAGATTGAGCTAGAGAAACCTCAACTAAATCTCGTCCAACCCCAAGGTAAAGCTGAGCTTATAGCAGAGGCTGAGGAAAAGCTAACTCACATCAACTCTAGCTATACACTAAACGACTACTTCCTTCCGAGAGGCTTTGCCAATCTCTATGTCTCAGGTGTTGGTACCAAAGACTCGACAGGTTTCATGACTAATGGAGACTACCAGCAAATCGAGGCTTATAAAAATGTCATCGATTGGCTTAACGGCCGTTGCCGTGCCTTTACTGATCACACGCGCCAGCGTCAAGTCAAGGCTGATTGGTCAAACGGAAAAGTTGCTACAACGGGACTTTCCTATCTAGGTACCATGTCCAATGGTCTTGCGACTACAGGAGTCGATGGTTTAGAAGTTATCATTGCCGAGGCAGGAATTTCATCATGGTACAACTACTACCGTGAAAACGGTCTGGTGACTAGCCCAGGTGGTTATCCAGGTGAGGACTTTGACTCCCTTGCTGAGTTAACCTATTCTCGTAATCTCTTAGCTGGCGACTATATCCGTGGCAATGAAGCTCACCAAGCTGACTTAGAAAAAGTGAAAGCTCAGCTAGACCGAAAAACTGGGGACTACAATCAGTTTTGGCATGACCGCAATTATCTGCTCAATGCCCATAAAGTAAAGGCAGAGGTTGTCTTTACTCATGGTTCTCAGGATTGGAATGTCAAACCACTTCATGTTTACCAGATGTTCCATGCTCTTCCTACTCATATACACAAGCATCTCTTTTTCCATAATGGTGCCCATGTTTACATGAACAATTGGCAATCAATTGACTTCCGTGAGTCCATAAATGCCTTATTAACCAAGAAATTACTAGGACAGGAAACAGACTTTCAACTTCCTACTGTTATCTGGCAGGACAATACAGCTCCACAGACTTGGTTATCACTTGATAACTTCGGTGGGCAAGAAAACTGTGAAACCTTCTCACTTGGTCAAGAAGAGCAAGCTATTCAAAACCAGTACTCAGATAAGGATTTTGAGCGCTATGGTAAGACCTACCAAACCTTCAATACAGAACTCTATCAAGGGAAAGCTAATCAGATTACTATTGACCTTCCTGTGACCAAGGACATTCATTTAAACGGTCGCGCTCAGCTCAATCTTCATATCAAATCCAGCACAAACAAGGGGCTTTTATCTGCTCAATTACTGGAACTTGGTCAAAAGAAATACTTACAGCCTTATCCAGCTGTTTTAAGTGCTAGAACCATTGACAACGGTCGCTATCATATGCTGGAAAATCTCTGTGAACTGCCATTTAGACCAGATGCACAACGAGTCGTGACAAAAGGTTACCTTAATTTACAAAATAGAAATGATTTACTGTTAGTAGAGGATATTACTGCAGATGAATGGATGGATGTGCAATTTGAACTGCAACCAACTATTTACAATCTAAAAGAAGGAGATACTCTTCGTTTAGTCCTCTATACGACTGACTTTGAAATCACCATCCGTGACAATACCGACTACTACTTGACTGTCGACCTCGCTCAGTCCACGCTTACCATACCTTGCTAAAAGGAGTTACATTATTATGAATAAATCAGAGCACCGCCACCAACTCATACGCGCTCTTGTTGCAAAAAACAAGATTCATACACAGGCTGAATTGCAGTCCCTTCTTGCTGAGAACGACATTCAAGTGACCCAGGCAACCCTCTCACGCGACATCAAAAATATGAACCTATCAAAAGTCCGCGAAGAAGATAGCGCTTATTATGTTCTTAACAATGGTTCCATCTCAAAATGGGAAAAACGTCTCGAACTCTACATGGAAGACGCCCTTGTCTTGATGCGCCCAGTTCAACACCAAGTCCTACTAAAAACCCTTCCTGGACTGGCTCAATCCTTTGGTTCTATCATTGATGCTTTGAGCTTCCCTGACGCTATCGCTACCCTTTGTGGTGATGATGTCTGTCTTATCATCTGTGAAGATGCAGATACTGCTCAAAAGTGCTTTGAAGAACTGAAAAAATTCGCCCCACCATTTTTCTTTGAAGAATAATAAATGACTACAACTAACAATTATGCTTTAAAAAAATCTGGTAGAAAGTCTTTAACATCAGAAAACGCATAGTATCAAGTGTTGAAAACCCTTGATACTATGCGTTTTGCTTTATCCTAGGAAGATTTATACTCTTCAAAAATCTCTTCAATCCGCATTAACATCGCCTTGCCGTAGGTATGGTTACTGACTTCGTCAGTTTCATCTACAACCTCAAAACCATGTTTTGAGCAACCTGCGGCTAGTTTCCTAGTTTGCTCTTTGATTTTCATTGAGTATCAAAAAGCAAGCCAACTTCGGCTTGCTTTTTTTCATCTTCAAAAGTGATTTGCCTGCTTAACGCGGTGGCAGTCCAAGGGCAATACGGCCGTAGCGACTGATTCGTGTGATTTTCCAAGCAGGC
>NZ_VMMW01000092.1:0-2737 GCF_013277425.1 Streptococcus sp. 79 | reverse complement strand
TAAGTGATAAAGTCGGGAAGCACAGGGCCTCGGACTTGGACAAAAATTACTAATAGCCTTGAAAGAAGTTGCTCTTGAAGATAAGAGAGATGGCATTAACCTAACCTGTCATGACTATCTCATCGCCTACTATGAAAAGCACGGATTTGTCAATGAAGGCTTGTCCCAGTCAACCTTTGCAGGGGAAACCTGGTATGATATGGTTTGGGAAACGAAAAAATAAGCTAGGAAAAGTATCATAGGTTGCTTTTCTTGGACTTTTAAGATATAATATTATGGATTGTCAACAAGGAGGAAAAACTTTTGAGTGAAAAGTCAAGAGAAGAAGAGAAATTAAGCTTTAAAGAGCAGATTCTGAGAGATTTAGAAAAAGTAAAAGGCTATGATGAAGTTCTGAAAGAAGATAAGGCAGTAGTTCGCACTCCTGCAAATGAACCTTCAGCTGAAGAACTCATGGCTGATTCCTTGTCAACGGTAGAGGAGATTATGAGAAAAGCTCCTACCGTGCCTACTCACCCAAGTCAAGATGTACCTTCTTCTCCAGCGGAAGAAAGTGGTTCAAGACCAGGACCAGGTCCAGGTCCTGTTAGACCTAAGAAATTTGAAAGAGAATACAATGAAACCCCAACAAGGGTAGCTGTTTCCTATAAGACGGCAGAGAAAAAAGCAGAACAAGCAGGTCCAGAAACACCTACGCCTGCTACAGAAACAGTGGATATCATCAGCGATACACCACGTCGTAGCCGTAGAGAAGGAGCAAAACCCGTTAAGTCTAAGAAAGAGAAGAAGTCACATGTGAAAGCTTTTGTGATTTCATTCCTTGTATTCCTTGCCTTGCTCTCAGCAGGTGGTTACTTTGGTTACCAGTACGTGCTAGATTCTTTGTTACCTATCGATGCTAATTCTAAGAAATATGTGACGGTTGGAATTCCAGAAGGTTCAAACGTTCAAGAAATCGGTACGACGCTTGAAAAAGCTGGTTTGGTAAAGCATGGTCTGATTTTTAGCTTTTATGCCAAGTATAAAAATTATACCGACTTGAAAGCGGGTTACTACAATTTGCAAAAGAGTATGAGTACAGAAGACTTACTCAAAGAGTTGCAAAAAGGTGGAACAGATGAACCGCAAGAACCTGTACTTGCGACTTTGACAATTCCAGAAGGTTATACCTTGGATCAGATTGCACAAGCTGTGGGTCAATTGGAAGGTGACTTCAAAGAGTCTTTGACAGCGGAGGCTTTCTTGGCAAAAGTTCAAGATGAGACGTTTATCAGTCAAGCAGTAGCCAAATATCCTACTTTATTGGAAAGTTTGCCTGCAAAAGATAGTGGTGCGCGTTATCGTTTGGAAGGATACCTTTTCCCAGCTACTTATTCTATCAAGGAAAGCACAACTGTTGAGAGCTTGATTGATGAGATGTTAGCTGCTATGGATAAGAACCTATCTCCTTACTATAGTACTATCAAATCTAAAAACTTGACTGTCAATGAGTTGTTGACCATTGCTTCCTTGGTCGAAAAAGAAGGTGCCAAGACAGAAGATCGTAAGCTCATTGCAGGTGTATTCTACAATCGTTTGAATCGTGATATGCCACTTCAAAGTAATATTGCAATCTTGTATGCCCAAGGAAAACTGGGGCAAAATATCAGCTTAGCTGAGGATGTTGCGATTGATACCAACATTGATTCACCTTATAATGTTTATAAAAATGTAGGTCTCATGCCTGGTCCAGTCGATAGTCCAAGTCTGGATGCGATTGAGTCAAGCATCAATCAAACTAAGAGCGATAACCTCTACTTTGTAGCAGATGTCACAGAAGGCAAGGTCTACTATGCTAATAATCAAGAAGACCACGATCGCAATGTCGCTGAACATGTCAACAGCAAATTAAACCAAACAAACTAAAATTATGTGATACTTCACATAATTTTCTTTAGAAAATATTATTAGAAGAAAGTTGAGAAAAATGGCAGAAAAAACATATCCTATGACCCTTGAGGAAAAGGAAAAACTTGAAAAAGAATTAGAAGAATTGAAATTGGTTCGTCGACCAGAAGTGGTAGAACGCATTAAGATTGCCCGTTCATACGGTGACCTTTCAGAAAACAGTGAGTACGAAGCAGCTAAGGATGAACAAGCCTTTGTCGAAGGACAAATCTCTAGCTTAGAAACAAAAATCCGCTATGCTGAAATCGTCAATAGCGACGCAGTTGCCCAGGACGAAGTAGCGATTGGTAAAACAGTCACCATCCAAGAAATTGGTGAGGACGAAGAAGAAGTTTATATTATCGTAGGTTCAGCGGGTGCGGATGCCTTTGCAGGTAAAGTTTCAAATGAAAGCCCAATTGGACAAGCCTTGATTGGCAAGAAAACAGGTGATACAGCAACCATTGAAACGCCTGTTGGTAGCTATGATGTAAAAATCTTGAAGGTTGAAAAAACAGCCTAAAAACAGAAAAAGGAGTGGGGAGGCGATGTACTTCACTCACTCCTTTTTCCATTTTGCTACTCTTCGAAAATCTCTTCAAACCACGTCAGCGTCGCCTTGCCGTATATATGGTTACTGACTTCGTCAGTTCTATCTACAACCTCAAAACCATGTTTTAATACTCATCTACTTTCAAAAAGCATTCTAGTCCATCTCCGATTAACGATGGACGTTATCACCTCCTTCTCCAGTCCTTGTATAACATCTTGAAGTTGATTCATGACATCTTTCAAAGTTCGAAAGGCTTTA
>NZ_VMMW01000091.1:0-14050 GCF_013277425.1 Streptococcus sp. 79 | reverse complement strand
CTCGACATGGCTGTGCCCCCTCTTTGATGTAATCTAATGCTCGCTGTTTAAAATCTGTACTACATGCATAGCTTTATTATAACATGCTTGTTTGAAACTAAGCGACTATAAAATATTAGCAATAAGCTTATTTAGAGATTTTAATATAGGAGGTGAAAAATATAGAGCAACAAACTTTTATATCTATACTTTTGTTGAGAACTTAGAAAGTATAGGAGATAAACCGTCACAATGGAACTCTGATTTGAATCATTTACTCAATGAAGAGGGTATGTATCTGAATAAAGAGGCTTTGATTCATTTTGAGTATAATGAATCAGAAAAAAATATGGTATTATAAATAGGAAAAGGAGATAAATTATCATGGAAATTAATCAAGTAATCATTAACATTTCTGCTAGACATGTTCATTTAAAGAGGGAACATTTAGATATTTTATTTGGTGAAGGATACCAACTAAACAAGTTAAAAGATTTGTATCAGCCTGGTGAATTTGCTGCTGAAGAACAGGTTACAATTCAGTCGGCATCTGGCGAGATTAATCGTGTCAGGGTATTAGGACCAATTCGTCCTTATACACAAGTTGAGGTTTCTAAAACAGATTCTAGATTATTAAAGATAACTCCACCAGTACGTACTTCGAGTGAGATTGAAAACTCTTCACCGATTACCATTATAGGACCTAATGGAAGAGTTAATTTAGATGAAGGGTGCATTATTGCTAATAGACATATTCACTTTGCCACAGAAGAAGCTGAGGAAATGGGTCTTAAAAATGGAGATATAGTTTCTGTTGAAGTAAAAAGCGAAAAAAGTGCTACTTTGCATGATGTTCATTGCAGAGTGAGTGATAAATATAGATTGGAAATGCATATTGATACTGATGATGCGAATGCACTTCTTTTATCAGGAGGTGAGATTGGCACGATTATAAAAGAGTAGAAATGGAGATTATCGAAAGTTGATTAAGGCATTAATAATTAGAAATTTTCAAATGTATACTAGATTTTTTCCAGTAGCTCTATTCCTGAATCGATTGTTAGATGCCATTTTTCAGCTTTTAGGGTATTGGTTAATTGCTCATTATCTTTTTAATAACAAATTAGTAGTTAGTCAAGTAGAAGTGATTGATTATTTTACTTTCGCTGCTGCTGGGATGCTTTACTACAATGTTGCTGTTGCTATTTTGATGAATGTAGGGCGTTCATTGATGGTTGAGGTTCGAGAGGGAACCTTGGAAAGCTTATTTATAACTCCATATAGTATTTTCAGCTATTATATAGGCGTGTTCATTGAACAGCTTGGAAGAACTTTTATGGAGTTTTGTTCACTTTTTATTATTTCTATTTTGCTCGGTGCAAAGTTCATGGCAACTCCAATATCCTATTGGCTGTTGAGAGTTATGTTGTTATTGTTTTAATATCATTTTCTATGAGTGTTTTTGTTGCTAACATAATGCTCTGGTTAAGAGATACATTTATAAGTCAGAATACGTTATTTATTTTGATATTTTTAGTATCTGGTGTTACATTTCCTAGGACAGTGCTTCTTGATTTTCTAAAATGTGTTGGTGATTTATTACCAATTACTTATGGCTTAGAGATAGTTAGACTAATATCTTCTGGAGATTTGGAATCGCTTCAACTATGTCTATTGATTTTTAAAGTTTTACTTCTCTCATTAGTTTTTATTGTGATTGGCTTGCTCAGTTATAAAAAGATGGAGAAGAAAGTGATCGAATATTTAACAATTTAGGAGAATTCCGATGTTAGAAGTAAAAAATGTATCTAAAAGTTATCTTACAAAAACGAAGATTAATTTACTAAAAAGAAAAAGTAAGCTATTAATAATGTTTCATTAAAAATTCCAAGAGGAAAAATAATTGGAGTTTTAGGAGAAAATGGGGCAGGCAAAACAACCTTAATAAAAATGATGACAACGCTTCTAAAACAAGATTCAGGAGAAATTACAATTAATGGAATTGATATTAATGATAATTTAAAGGATACTCGAAGTAAAATCAATGTTATAAGTGATGGAGAGAGAAATCTTTTTATATGGTCTAAAATTGATACTTCAATTTCATATGACCACTTATTGAGAAAATTAACATCTGAATATGATGTATCAGAGAAAAAAGCAGATAAAGACTTGAAAAGAATTATTAACCAATTTAGTGAACTTGAGTTTGTTTCAGTTAAGGGAGGTTAATGTTGCTTTTTCTGAAATATATTTAATGCTTATATCGAAAATACTTAGAAAAGTCTTGAAGTTTTGTGGCTCTTTATCAACTTGTAGTGGGGTGATGAAAAGAGTGGTTAATACTAGACATACTTCAAAAAGCATTGTACGATAGTAACATGAAATTAGCTAAACAAGAAATCACCTTTCTCTTTAAAGACCTTACTAAGCCTCTAACACAAAGTCTTCCAATCGTTCTGCTTTGTTTGATGGGAAAATCCTATCAAGAGATGATAGAGCGTCTAGACTGTAGTTTGGTGAAATTTAAAGAAGGATGAGGAGTTAGGTTCGGACTCTCTCCTTCAAGAAAGACGTGGTGGTTGTAACCACGTTTATATGACAGTCAAGGAATAGATAGTTTTCCGGTCATTTGAAAACTTCAGAGGAAGAGGAAGTTGTTACAGTAGATTTCCTGCAAAATCTAGATTGAATTGTAATAAAAATGAATTCATTGCTTATAACGTACCGGACTAGGATATACAGGCCGTTGTAGGACAAGTGTTCTAGAGATTGTTTCTCAGGAGGTTTAGTGATACTCCATTTCTTCAGTCCTATCAAAAGGAGATTAGTCGTTCCTACACAGGTGATGCTTTCTGTCAACTGTTGAAGCGACATAGCTGGCGCACTGTTGCCCTAGATCCTAAGAAAGCAGGCGCTCAAACCATTGCCGCGTCTAAACATCCCATCTCTATTCAAGAAGGTAAGAAAACGCTTTAAAGATAGTAGATGCTTTCGTAAGCTTGGGTTCATGCATCAAAGATGAGGCTGGTTTCGGATAGGCAGTAAACTAGGATCTTGTTAGCCACCTAAAGGAATAGGTCCTCCTGTCCATAGTCATTCCGTGCATGAATTCTCTTACTGTTAGAGAGCTGTTGATGCTTATAGAGGAGCATCCTTTTTCCTGCTTGCCGGAGGATGCCATACTGAATGGAGGAAAGCTTGTTTACAAGAACTGTCACAGGCCTATCCAACTGATTTTATTTTACTAGTCATGGATCATGCCCTAGGGCATCCATCAAGTAGCTTAACTATTCCAAATCATATTGGCTTTCCCTTTATTCCCCCATACAGGCCAGAGATGAATCCTATTGAACAGATGCAGAAAGAGCTTGGTGAAGGTGGCTTCCAGAATAAAGCATTTCAAACCTTGGAAGCTGGCATTGATACATTTCAAGAGATCATACAAGGATTAGAGAGGAGTGTTGTAAAGTCCATCGTTAAAAGAGAATGAACCAGAATGCTTTTTGAAAATAGATATGAGTATTAGTTGAACTGCCCTATGCCGAACGGCACCTACGGTGGTGTGAGAGGGACTAGTCTTAGCCCCTACTCGATTCAATCTGTACCCACACAATTCTTCTTTTTTTATCTTGTGATTCACTCTGTTCTATTTTAAAATGAAATGGTAGCTACCAATATAAATGATGAGGATAAAACAAATGACTGAAAATCGTTATGAATTAAATAAAAATTTGGCACAGATGCTCAAAGGTGGGGTTATCATGGACGTTCAAAATCCTGAACAGGCTCGTATTGCAGAGGCTGCTGGTGCGGCTGCTGTTATGGCTTTGGAGCGGATTCCAGCTGATATTCGTGCAGCTGGTGGTGTTTCCCGTATGAGTGATCCAAAGATGATTAAGGAAATCCAAGAAGCGGTTAGCATTCCAGTGATGGCTAAGGTTAGAATCGGGCATTTTGTTGAAGCTCAGATTTTAGAGGCTATTGAGATTGACTATATCGATGAGAGTGAAGTTTTATCTCCAGCTGACGATCGTTTCCATGTGGACAAGAAAGAATTTCAAGTACCTTTTGTCTGTGGAGCTAAGGACTTGGGGGAAGCCTTGCGTCGTATCGCTGAAGGTGCTTCCATGATTCGTACTAAAGGAGAACCGGGTACAGGAGATATTGTCCAAGCTGTTCGCCATATGCGTATGATGAATCAGGAAATTCGCCGTATTCAAAACCTACGCGAGGACGAACTTTATGTTGCTGCCAAGGAATTGCAAGTCCCTGTAGAATTGGTTCAATACGTCCATGAACATGGGAAATTGCCAGTTGTAAACTTCGCAGCTGGAGGCGTTGCAACGCCAGCAGATGCTGCACTTATGATGCAATTAGGGGCAGAGGGTGTATTTGTCGGTTCAGGTATTTTTAAGTCAGGCGATCCTGTTAAACGAGCGAGTGCCATTGTTAAGGCTGTGACTAACTTCCGTAATCCTCAAATCCTAGCTCAAATCTCTGAAGATCTAGGAGAAGCTATGGTTGGTATCAATGAAAATGAGATCCAAATTCTCATGGCTGAGCGAGGAAAATAGATGAAAATCGGAATATTGGCCTTGCAAGGTGCCTTTGCAGAGCATGCAAAAGTGCTAGATCAATTAGGTGTCGAGAGTGTTGAAATCAGAAATTTAGAGGATTTTCAGAAATCTCAGAGTGACTTGTCGGGTTTGATTTTGCCGGGTGGTGAGTCTACAACCATGGGCAAGCTCTTACGAGACCAGGACATGCTGATTCCCATTCGAGAAGCCATTCTATCTGGTTTACCAGTATTTGGAACCTGTGCAGGCTTGATTTTGCTGGCTAAGGAAATTACTTCTCAGAAAGAGAGTCATCTAGGAACTATGGATATGGTGGTCGAGCGCAATGCCTATGGGCGCCAATTAGGAAGTTTCTATACGGAAGCAGAATGTAAGGGAGTTGGTCAGATTCCAATGACCTTTATCCGTGGTCCAATTATCAGCAGTGTTGGAGAAGATGTAGAAATTCTAGCAACAGTGAATAATCAAATCGTTGCAGCCCAAGAAAAAAATATGTTGGTAACTTCTTTTCATCCTGAATTGACTGATGATGTAAGCTTGCACCAGTACTTTATAAATATATGTGAAGAAAAAAGATAGTAAAAAAGCGCAAAAAATCACTTCCTGTGCTATACTATAATTGAAATTTTTTTAGTTTTTGCGTTAGAAATGTTTCCTCAGTCCTAGCGCCTTTTCTTTTTGATAAGTATGCTTGGTGGAGAGTAGTTTGTAAATGATTCTGAAGATCTTATGAGCACAAGCAATGACGGCTTTCATATTGCTTCCTCTTTAGGAAATTCGATTATAAAACTCTAAGCAGGCTCTGCCTGCTTAGAGTTTTACATGTAATAAACAATGGCGATGTATTGGAGTGCGGACGCAGCTAGGATAAAGAGATGCCAAATCATGTGGAAATAAGGTTTTTTCTTGGCGTAAAATCCAGCCCCAACTGTATAAGAGAGTCCGCCAGTTACCATGAGACTCCAGAAAATTGGTGTCGTTTGACTGATAATGGCAGGAATGATAGCCAGAACCAACCAGCCCATAATCAGGTAAAGAGCAAGGCTAAATTTTTCATTGACTTTTTTAGCAAGGATTTTATAGAGAATACCAAAGATGGTCGTTCCCCATTGGATAGCAATAATCAGATAGCCAAACCAGTTATTCATCAAGGTTAAGACGACTGGCGTATAAGAGCCTGCGATAGCCACATAAATCATAGAATGGTCAATAATTCTCAAGACGTATTTGTGGGTCGAACCATAGGCCATAGAGTGGTAAATGGTGGATGAGAGGAACATGAGAAAGAGACTGATAACGAAAATGGAAACGCCGATAGAGGATAAAAAGCCATGTGCTTCGTAACTATAGGTGGATGAAATAGGGAGTAAGATGAGCATGATGACTGCACCCACAGCATGGGTCACACTATTAGCAATCTCTTCTCCGAAACTGAGTTGTTTGCTGAGTTTAAGACTAGTGTTCATTGGATTACCTCCTCTTGAGTATGATGGATTAAGGCTAGGGTTTGATGATAGAGTTTAACGGTTTGGCAGCTGGTTTGGATGATAGGGTTAGCTGGGTCAATTCCTTGGTTCATGTAGTTCACAAAAGCATCGTAGAGTTGCTCTGAACTTGCTTGACTTTGTAGAGTATTCAGTGTCTGAGCGATTTCTTGAATCGAAAATACAGACTTGAGGGTTGTGATAGCAATCAGACGGGCAATCTGTTGACGTTGGTATTTTTTCTTGTCAGGTTTTGTCAGGTAACCATGTTTGACATAATTGTTAACCATAGATGCTGTCAGGCCTTTGTCTTTATCAGGAGAGATAGGGGCACAGACCTGATTGACATAGAGTAAAACCTGGTCCAGATAGAGGTCAATATTTGGAATTTCTGCCCATTTTGGGTAGGAAAAGGTAGTTTTCATTTTCAACTCCTTTTTATCTAGTTTTAATAACTAGATTATAAAATAACAAAAACAGAAAGTCAAGTTTTAACTGCTTGTAGAAAGACTTAAATTATGCTAGGATGGGAGAAACTAGTCAGAAATGAGGAGAAAAGATGGAGATTCGTTTAGCTTTTCCAAATGAAGTAGATGACATCATGCAAGTGATGGAGGATGCTAAAAAATGTTTAGCGGATGCTGGTAGTGACCAGTGGCAAAATGGTTATCCAAATGCTGATATTATTATTGAAGATATTATCTCAGGTCAAGCCTATGTAGCCTTGGAAGAGGGAGAACTACTAGCCTATGCTGCTGTGACCAAGAGTCCAGAGGCAGCCTATGAAGCCATTTATGAAGGCAACTGGCAAGTTGGGGAGTCAGAGTACCTAGTCTTTCACCGTATTGCTGTGGCAGCAGATGTGCAGGGACAGGGAGTTGCTCAAACCTTTTTAGAGGGCTTGATTGAAGGTTTTGATTATCTAGATTTTCGCTCAGATACGCATGCTGAAAACAAAGCTATGCAGCATATTTTTGAAAAACTCGGTTTTAAACAGGTTGGTAAGGTTCCAGTTGATGGCGAACGCTTGGCCTATCAAAAATTAAAGAAATAATGCAAAAGAAGTATGTAAAAATGCTCTATTCTTCGCCGATTGGCTCCCTTTCTCTCGTAGCTGATGACCATTATTTGTATGGAATTTGGGTTCAGGAGCAGAAGCATTTTGAGAGGGGACTAGGAGATGAGACGATAGAAGCAGTTGTTAGTCATCCCATTTTAGACCCAGTTATTACTTGCTTAGATGCTTACTTTAAAGGCAAGCCTAAGGATTTATCCGACTTGCCCTTGGCTCCAATTGGAACGGATTTTGAAAAGCGAGTTTGGGACTATTTACAGGGAATTCCTTATGGTCAGACAGTGACATATGGGCAAATAGCCCAAGACCTGCAAGTGCCTTCTGCTCAAGCAATTGGTGGAGCGGTAGGACGCAATCCTTGGTCTATTCTAGTACCTTGTCACCGTGTGCTGGGAGCAGGCAAGCGTCTGACTGGTTATGCCGCAGGAGTGGAAAAGAAAGCCTGGCTCTTGGAGTATGAAGGCGCAGATTTTAAAGATATAAATAATAGAAAGTGAAAGACATGTTAGAATTTATCGAATACCCAAAATGTTCAACTTGTAAAAAAGCAAAACAAGAATTAAACCAACTCGGTGTGGACTACAAAGCCGTCCATATCGCCGAAGAAACACCTAGCCAAGAAGTTATTTTAAACTGGCTGGAAACCTCAGGGTTTGAATTGAAGCAATTTTTTAACACCAGTGGAATCAAATACCGTGAATTAGGGTTAAAAGATAAGGTAGGAAGTCTGTCAAACCAAGAAGCAGCTGAGTTGCTAGCAAGCGACGGCATGTTGTTAAAACGGCCAATTTTAGTAGAAAATGGAACTGTTAAACAAATCGGTTATCGAAAACCTTATGAAGAATTGGGATTGAAATAGTTTTTACTTATCTCTCTGATAGATAAAATATATAACCTCCCTGTTTTAAAGTATGATAAACTAGTAGGTAGACAAAGACTGTATCTGACCGTAGCAAATAATTTCATTGACGGCAGAAGTATGGTAGAATGAATCATTATCAGGAGAGGATGTTTTTATGAATGTTACAACGATTTTAGCATCAGATTGGTATCAAAACTTGATGCAATTGATTCCGGATGGCAAGCTTTTTAGCTTGCGTTCGGTCTTTGATGGAATTCCGAGAATTGTTCAACAACTTCCAACAACGATTATGTTGACAATTGGTGGTGCCTTTTTTGGCTTGGTTTTGGCGCTTCTTTTTGCCATTGTGAAGATCAATCGTGTCAAGATTTTATATCCCTTGCAGGCCTTCTTTGTTAGTTTCTTAAAAGGGACACCGATTTTAGTGCAGCTCATGTTGACCTACTACGGAATTCCTTTGGCTTTGAAAGCTCTCAATCAGCAATGGGGAACTGGTCTCAATATCAATGCGATTCCAGCCGCTGCTTTTGCGATTGTCGCCTTTGCCTTTAATGAGGCAGCTTATGCTAGTGAAACCATTCGTGCAGCCATTCTCTCAGTTAACCCTGGTGAGATTGAGGCGGCACGCAGTCTGGGTATGACCCGAGCGCAAGTTTATCGACGAGTGATTATTCCAAATGCAGCAGTTGTGGCAACTCCAACCTTGATTAACTCCCTCATCGGCTTGACCAAGGGAACTTCCCTAGCCTTTAGTGCGGGTGTTGTGGAAGTCTTTGCCCAAGCTCAGATTTTGGGTGGTGCCGATTATCGTTATTTTGAGCGCTTCATCTCCGTTGCTCTTGTTTATTGGGTAGTCAATATCGGAATTGAGAGCCTTGGTCGTTTCATCGAGAGAAAAATGGCTATTTCTGCACCAGATACAGTGCAAACAGATGTGAAAGGAGACCTTCGTTAATGATTAAGATTTCGAATTTAAGCAAATCCTTTTCAGGACAGACTGTCTTGGATCATCTGGACTTGGATATTCAAAAAGGGGAAGTTGTAGCCTTGATTGGTTCTTCAGGAGCTGGAAAATCAACCTTTCTTCGCAGTCTCAATTATCTTGAAACACCTGATAGTGGCTCGATTCAGATTGATGATTTCTCGGTTGATTTTTCTAAAATCACTCAAGAAGAAATCCTTGCCCTACGTCGCAAGTTATCTATGGTATTTCAGCAGTTTAATTTGTTTGAGCGCCGTACAGCACTTGATAATGTGAAAGAAGGCTTGGTTGTTGTCAAGAAATTATCTGACCAAGAAGCGACTAAGATTGCCAAGGAAGAGTTGGCTAAGGTTGGGCTTTCTGATCGTGAAAACCATTACCCTCGCCATTTATCAGGTGGACAAAAGCAACGGGTTGCCTTGGCGCGTGCGCTTGCTATGAAACCAGATGTCTTGCTCTTAGATGAACCAACTTCAGCCCTTGACCCAGAATTGGTCGGTGAAGTAGAGAAGTCTATTGCAGATGCTGCTAAGTCAGGTCAGACCATGATTTTGGTCAGTCATGACATGTCCTTTGTAGCCCAAGTGGCTGATAAGATTCTCTTCTTAGATAAGGGGAAAATCATCGAGTCTGGAACACCAGATGAGATTATCCACCATCCTAAAGAAGAGCGGACAAAAGAATTCTTCGCTAGTTACAAACGGACTTATATTTGATATAATAGATAAAGAAAAACTCAGTTAGCTGGACTAGCTGAGTTTACTCTTTAAAAAAGATAGAAATGAGAGAAATCATGCTACTGCAACTATTTTCTTTATATTTCGAGAGTTTGATCTTAACCACCATCCTCGTCCTGATTTTTTTAGGAATTTGGATTGGACTGAGAGCCATGTCGGGAGTTGATAAGACAGCCAAGGCTCGCCAAGCCCATCTCTATGATATGATTATGATTGGGGTCTTGGTTGTTCCAGTATTATCCTTTGCGGTTATGAGTTTAATTCTTGTTTTCAAGGCATAATCCTTGCGTGATTGACAAGAAAGAGTTAGAATAAAGATAGTTACAACAAGAAAGAAGGAAACTATATGTACGATACTATTATTATCGGTGCTGGACCTGCAGGGATGACTGCAGCCTTGTATGCTGCTCGAAGCAATTTGAAAGTAGCTTTGATTGAAGGTGGTCTGCCAGGTGGTCAGATGAATAATACATCTGATATCGAAAATTACCCAGGATATGCTAATATTAGTGGACCTGAATTGGCAGAAAAGATGTTTGAACCGCTTGAAAATCTCGGTGTTGAGCACATTTATGGATATGTTGAAAATGTCGAAGACCATGGTGATTTTAAGAAAGTGATGACTGACGACCAAACATATGAAACTCGTACCGTTATCGTAGCAACTGGTTCTAAACACCGTCCTTTGGGAGTACCTGGAGAAGAAGAACTGAACAGTCGTGGTGTTTCTTACTGTGCCGTGTGTGATGGTGCTTTCTTCCGTGACCAAGATTTGTTGGTAGTTGGTGGTGGAGATTCAGCTGTTGAAGAAGCCCTCTTCTTGACTCGTTTTGCTAAGACTGTTACCATTGTTCACCGTCGTGACCAACTTCGTGCTCAAAAGGTTTTACAAGACCGCGCCTTTGCGAATGAGAAAATCAGCTTTATCTGGGATTCTGTAGTGAAGGAAATCAAGGGTGAAAACCGAGTAGAATCTGTCGTATTTGAAAATGTGAAAACAGGTCAAGTGACAGAACAAGCCTTCGGTGGCGTCTTTATCTATGTTGGATTGGACCCTCTTAGCGATTTTGTTAAAGAATTGAATATCCAAGATCAGGCAGGCTGGATTGTGACAGATAACCACATGAAAACTGCAGTTGACGGTATCTTTGCAGTTGGAGATGTTCGCCAGAAAGACCTTCGCCAAGTAACAACAGCGGTTGGAGATGGAGCTATCGCTGGTCAAGAAGCCTATAAATTTATCACAGAACATAGTTAATCATAAAAAAGTTTCCAATCAGATGACTGGAAACTTTTTTATAGTCTGTTTCGGAAAACTTCGTACATGAGAATGGCCGCAGCAACACTGGCATTAAGGCTTTGAACATGGCCATTCATGGGAATGGTAATCATTTCATCGACCTGTTTTTTAATGTTGCTAGAGATGCCTTTTCCTTCATTTCCGATGATGAGGGCGATTTTCCCTTTTGTATTCCACTTATGGCAAGGAGTACCGTTCATATCCGTTCCAAAGGTCCAGAAGCCTTCATCCTTGACTTTGTCCAGAGTTTGGCTCAGATTGGTCACTCGGGCGATGGGAACGTGCTCGATAGCACCTGTGGCCGTTTTGGCAACGACGGGGGTAACACCTACAGCACGGTGCTTGGGAATGATGACACCTGAAACATTGGTCGCATCGGCTGTTCTCAGGATGGATCCTAGGTTGTGAGGGTCAGTCAAACCATCCAGAATCAATAGCAAAGGATTTTCTTCTTGGCGTGTTTTGGAAAGGATGTGATCTAGCTCGCTATAGGCAAATTCGGACACTCGTAAAACAAAACCTTGGTGGACAGCACCTTCAGTCATCTCAGAGAGGGATTTTTTTGAGGTCCAAGAAATGGACACCTTCTTTTCTGTAGCCAGTTCCTTGACTTTCTCAAGATTCTTACCTCGGAGATTTTCTTGGAGGTAGAGTTTGTTTCCAGTATTTGCAAGGAGGGCTTCGGTAACGGCGTGGACGCCATAGACAATATCATTTGTTTTCATGCCTCTATTATAACACAAAACCCCGTCTTGCAACGGGATTTTCTTTATTCTAGAATCAGTAAACCATCTTTAACTGCAAATGGGTCTTTTTCATTGATACGATCGTAAAACATGATACCGTTAATGTGGTCAATTTCATGCTGAACAACAATGGAGTTGTAGCCTTTGAGTTTGATACGGTGTTTTTCTCCATCTTTGTCAAAGTAGTCAACAGTAACGCGGGCATGGCGAACAACATAGCCAGGCACGTTGCGGTCTACAGACAGGCAACCTTCTCCTTCACCAAGAGCAGCGTCTTGAACAGAGTGAGAGACGATTTTTGGATTGTACATAATGGCTTGCAAGTCGTAGGCTTCCTGCGGAGTTTCGCCTTCTTCAACAATATTAGGTACCAAAACAGCGATAATGCGTTTTGAGATATCCAATTGAGGAGCAGCCAGTCCAACCCCACCGCGGAGTCCCAATTTTTCAGCCATGACAGGATCTTGGGAATGTTTAAGGAATTGCATCATCTTTTCGCCAAGGATGATTTCCTGATCAGATAAGGGGAAAGTAACTTCCTCAGCAACTGCGCGTAGAGTTGGGTTCCCCTCGCGGATAATATCGTTCATATCAATTAAGTGAGCAGCTTTTGTAATACGTTCTATTGCAGACATTTTCTCTCCTTTCATTACCTCTACATGATATCACAAAATGTCAAGGATTGAAAGTATTATAGCCTTTAGGATTTATAGAAAATAGATAGGAAGTTCAATTCATACTCAATGAAAATCAAAGAGCAAACTAAGAAGCTAGCCGTAGGTTGCTCAAAGCACTGCTTTGAGGTTGTAGATAGAACTGACGAAGTCGGTAACATATATACGGTAAGGCGACGCTGACGTGGTTTGAAGAGATTTTCGAAGAGTATCAATTGTGAAAGAATTACTTATCTATGATATAATAAAAAGAAAAGGCTTGCATAAGAAAGTAGGGAGAATGAAGATGAAAAGAAGACAAAATCGAAATCAGGGTGGTTTAGCTTTTCGTTTTATGAAGGGCTTGGTAAACTTTTTTAGGAGTTATCGCAGGTGGAGCAATAAAGGATTTGTGGCGGTACTCTTGCTAGCAGTTGCTTTATCAATGGGCTTGGTCTTGTTGGTTGAAAGTTTCCAAGGAATCCCTTTAACCAGTCAAAAACGAGATACTATTTCTCAAGAGGGGACTAAGCAAAAGTCTCAGGAGCAGGAAGAGGAAAAAACTGCCAGAATTATGGCTAATGGGGATTTGCTCTACCACGATGGACTTTTCTTTTCAGCTAAAAAAGAAGACGGTACCTATGACTTTCATGAGAATTTTGAGTATGTGACACCTTGGCTCAAGCAAGCAGATTTAGCTATTGGTGATTTTGAAGGAACCATCAATAAGGATCATTATTTAGCGGGTTATCCTCTCTTTAATGCTCCTGCTGAAGTTATGGATGCCATTAAGGATGCAGGTTATCATGTGCTAGATTTAGCTCATAATCATATTTTGGATTCGCAAATTGAGGGAGTTATTTCAACGGCCGATATTATTGAAAAAGCTGGAATCACTCCAATCGGAGTTTATACGCATGAACCACGTGATCAGGCTCCGTTGGTCATTAAGGAAGTGAATGGAATCAAGGTTGCTCTTTTGGCCTATTCCTATGGATTCAATGGAATTGAACGGTATATTTCTCAGGAAGACTATAATCGTTATCTTTCAGATTTAAACGAAGATAAGATGAAGGCTGAAATTGAACGGGCAGAGAAGGAAGCAGATATCACCATTATCATGCCTCAGATGGGTGTGGAGTATCGATTGGAACCAACTGAGGAACAAAAAGCTCTTTATCACAAGATGATTGATTGGGGGGCGGATATTATCTTTGGAGGGCATCCTCACGTTGTGGAACCATCTGAAACGGTTGAAAAAGATGGAGACAAGAAACTCATTATCTATTCAATGGGGAACTTCATTTCCAATCAACGGATTGAATCTATGGGAGATGAAGAAAATGCTAAGTGGACTGAACGTGGCGTTCTCATGGATGTAACCATTAAGAAGAAGGATGGAAAAACAACTATCGGAACAGCTAAAGCTCATCCTACTTGGGTCAATCGAACACCAAAGGGAACCTTTTCACCAGAAGGCTATCCTTTATATCATTATCAAACCTATATCTTGGAAGATTTTATAGAGGGTGGCAGTCATCGTGACCAGTTAGATGAAGCGACTAAGGAACGAATTGATACAGCCTATAAAGAAATGAACGAACATGTGGGATTGAAGTGGGATTAGCTTGAATAGACTTCCTGCGAAACAA
>NZ_VMMW01000090.1:0-4065 GCF_013277425.1 Streptococcus sp. 79 | reverse complement strand
TCACGGGTGGTTATGACTAGGAAGAGGATGTGTTCCCAGCTATTTTTATTCAGAAATTGATCTCTAATATTTCTTTTAAAAAGCTCATCTAGTGAAACTATAAATAGGAAAAGAAAAAAGTTAGTGTTTTTCAAGTGTTATCTAGTTTCCAAACTATAGTATTTACTGGAAATCGAAAGAAAATATCAGAAAAATTCAGCAAACGTTTTCTTCTTATTTTCTTGACTTTTTTGCTGGTTTGTGCTTGACTTTTACTTGAAATTTGATAGACTATAAACAAATAGGAAAACGTATTCATTTAAAAACGGAGGAATAAGGAATGAATCAAGAAAAACGTTTGCATCGCTTTGTCAAAAAGTGTGGACTCGGTGTGTGTAGTGCTGTTGTTGCGGCCTTTTTATTGAACGCTCAGGGAGTAGCTTTGGCTACAGAGCAAGGGAATCGTCCAGTTGAGACAGAAAACATCGCTCGTGGAAAACAAGCTAGTCAAAGTTCTACTGCTTATGGAGGAGCTGCTACACGAGCAGTGGATGGTAATGTTGATAGTGACTATGGGCACCATTCTGTAACGCATACAAACTTTGAAGACAATGCTTGGTGGCAAGTTGATCTTGGAAAAACAGAGAATGTTGGAAAAGTTAAACTTTACAATCGTGGAGATGGGAATGTAGCTAATCGTCTTTCCAATTTTGATGTTGTTTTGTTAAATGAAGCAAAACAAGAAGTTGCTCGTCAACACTTTGATAGTTTGAATGGGAAGGCAGAACTTGAAGTTTTCTTCACCGCCAAAGACGCTCGTTATGTAAAAGTGGAGTTGAAAACTAAAAATACTCCATTGAGCTTGGCAGAAGTGGAAGTATTCCGTTCAGCAACAACTCAAGTTGGACAGGACAGAACCGCACCAGTAGTAAATCAAACATCAGCATTGAAAGACTACCTTTTTGGTTTAACTTATAATCCTTTGGATATTTTAACTCGCAAGGGAGAAACCTTAGAAAATCGCTACAACACAAGTGCTAAGGAACAAAATGGAGAGTTTGTCGTTGTAGAAAAAATCAAGAAAACCCTCTCTACAGGCACAGCAGATGTTTCCATCAATGGAAATCAAAATGTCTTCCTAGGTGGCTTGTATAAAGCCAACCAAAATCTGCTAGAAAATCAGCCAGAATTGATTAGTCTTGCCCGTGCAAAGGGGACAGTCAGCGTCGATTTACCTGGTATGATTCAGTCTGACAGCCGAATTGAAGCAGATCCTACAACTAGTGGTATGCAGTCTGCGATGAATACCTTGGTTGAAAGATGGACAAAGAATTACTCATCTAGCCATTCCGTTCCTGCCCGTGTTCAGTATGAATCAACTACAGCCTATAGCATGAACCAATTGAAAGCAAAATTTGGTGCAGACTTTGAAAAAGCAGGCGCACCGCTCAAGATTGACTTTGAGGCTGTGCAAAAGGGTGAAAAGCAAATTGAAGTTGTAAACTTTAAACAAATTTACTATACAGCGACATTTGATGCACCGACCAATCCAGCGGCTGTATTTGACAAGAGTGTGACACCTGAAGATTTAAAACAGAGAGGCGTTGATTCACAAACTCCACCTGTATATGTATCAAACGTTTCTTACGGACGTCAAATCTATGTTAAGTTTGAGTCAACAAGTAAGTCTACTGAATTAAAAGCAGCTATCAATGCGGTTATCAAAGGCGCAACAATTGCTCCAAATTCTGAGTGGAGCCGTCTATTGAAGAATACTTCTGTAACAGCGGTAATTGTAGGAGGTAATGCTAGCGGTGCCGCCAAAGTTGTCACAGGAACAGTCGAAAACTTGAAGGAACTCATCAGAGAAGGAGCCAACTTTAGCGCTCAAAGTCCAGCTGTGCCAATCTCATATAAGACTGCCTTCCTAAAAGATAATGCCCAAGCAACTTTACAAAATAGTACAGACTATATCGAAACGAAGGTTACTTCTTACAAAAATGGCTTCTTGAAACTTCATCATAAGGGTGCTTATGTTGCGCGCTACTACATCTATTGGGATGAAATTACATATGATGAACAAGGAAATCCAGAAATCCGTTCACGTCAATGGGAAGATAACGGAAAAAACAGAACTTCAGGCTTCCAAACAGAGATTCAATTTAGAGGAAATGTCCGTAATCTTCGCATCAAGGTTCAAGAAAAGACGGGTCTTGTATGGGAACCATGGCGTACAGTTTACAACCGCACAGACTTACCACTAGTACAACAGCGTACAATTACACATTGGGGAACAACTCTAAACCCTAAAGTTGATGAAAAAATTGTGAATGAGTAACGATTTGATTTACTTGATTCGATAGTAAACAGTTAAGAGGAGAAATTTTGATTTCTCCTCTTTTATGATTGACTTTTGAGAGAATGAAAAGATGAAAAGGGTAACTTCTATAGCAGATTGAAACTAGAATAGTACGTTGTTGCTGTTAAAATATTTCTAGAAATTAAGTTGACTTTCCCAATAGATTTGTTCATGTCTTATTTCAATTCAATATAAAACTAACTTCCAGTTTTCCACAACCTAGCTTTTAGTATGAGAAAAACGCGTTGTTACAGACATAAGGAGCTTTTTGAGAAGTGGGTAATCCGTGCAATCAGATTTGACGGATGTTGGATGTATGATGCGATTGCGCTTGATTTCCTTTGAAATCGTTGACGGGTTTTTTCCCATCTTCTCAACGATGGAACGGAAAGTCTCAGACTTAATTCCACCATAAAAATCCGTTTTAGACTAATTTCCACTTCGGTTAGGTAAGTGGAAGTTACTTTGAGAAGTTACCCCAGCTAAAAATAACAATAAAAAAGAAAAATATCTTGACAACCAATGGAAAATTTTGTTACAATAATAGACGGTACTTTTTACTTTTGGTCTCTCAAGAGTGTACAGGGACGTGCTGACAAATGTTGCAAAAGTACACACAGATGATAGCTGTCACCAAGTGTATCATCACCAAAAATAAAAAAACACAGGAGAATGTAGATGCCTACAATTAACCAATTGGTTCGCAAACCGCGTAAATCAAAAGTAGAAAAATCTAAATCACCAGCTTTGAACGTTGGTTACAACAGTCATAAAAAAGTTCAAACAAACGTTTCTTCACCACAAAAACGTGGTGTTGCAACTCGTGTTGGAACAATGACACCTAAAAAACCTAACTCAGCCCTTCGTAAATTCGCTCGTGTACGTTTGAGCAACCTTATCGAAGTTACTGCCTACATCCCAGGTATCGGACACAACTTGCAAGAACACAGCGTGGTTCTTCTTCGTGGTGGACGTGTAAAAGACCTTCCAGGGGTACGTTACCATATTGTCCGTGGTGCACTTGATACTGCAGGTGTTAACGATCGTAAACAAGGCCGTTCTAAATACGGTACTAAACGTCCAAAAGCATAAGGAAAGGGGATAAAGAGAAATGAGTCGTAAAAATAGAGCTCCAAAACGTGACGTATTGCCAGATCCGCTTTACAATTCACAACTAGTTACTCGTCTTATCAACCGCGTTATGCTTGACGGTAAACGTGGTACAGCTGCTTCAATCGTTTACGGTGCTTTTGAGCAAATCAAAGAAGCTACTGGCAACGATGCACTTGAAGTATTTGAGACAGCTATGGAAAACATCATGCCTGTACTTGAAGTACGTGCACGCCGTGTTGGTGGTTCTAACTACCAAGTCCCAGTTGAAGTTCGTCCAGAACGTCGTACAACACTTGGACTTCGTTGGTTGGTAACAATCGCTCGTCTTCGTGGTGAACACACAATGCAAGACCGTCTTGCAAAAGAAATCTTGGATGCTGCTAACAACACTGGTGCAGCTGTTAAGAAACGTGAAGACACTCACCGTATGGCTGAAGCTAACCGTGCATTCGCACACTTCCGTTGGTAAAATCATGATGCTAGAAACGGTAAGGATGCAAGGTAAAAATAGGAAACTGACGCAGTATTCGACGAATACAAGGAAGTTTATCTTTTTCACACAGCATCCCGTTCCAGCTCAAATCGGCTAACTAACTTTAGCCCGAGTTCAAATT
>NZ_VMMW01000009.1:0-51845 GCF_013277425.1 Streptococcus sp. 79 | reverse complement strand
TCACGGGTGGTTATGACTACAAATTCATCTTCAAAGTTCTTGATTTTGAGTAGATCTAATGCTCAATGAAAATCAAAGAGTAAACTAGGAAGCTAGCCGTAGGTTGCTCAAAGCACCGCTTTGAGGTTGTAGATAAAGCTGACGTGGTTTACACTTTGATTTTCGAATAGTATCAAAGTCCTTGATTTTGAGTATATCTAAAATCAAATTTTACCCAACTGACCCTTCCATCTCATAGCTAATCAAGCGGTTCAGCTCAACAGCATACTCCATTGGAAGCTCTTTTGTGAAGGGCTCCACAAATCCCATAACAATCATTTCTGTCGCTTCTGATTCTGACAATCCACGACTCATGAGGTAATACAATTGTTCTTCTGAAATCTTAGAAACCTTAGCTTCGTGTTCCAAAGCAACTTGCGAGTTGTGGATTTCATTAAATGGAATAGTATCTGATGCCGACAAGTCATCCATGATAATGGTATCACATTCAATGTGAGAAACAGATTTCTTAGAGTTCTTGTTAAAGGTTACTTGACCACGGTAGTCAACCTTTCCTCCGCCTTTAGCGATGGATTTAGACACGATAGACGAACTGGTATGTGGAGCATTGTGAATCATCTTGGCACCAGTGTCCTGGTGTTGCCCTGCATTAGCAAAGGCAATAGAAAGCATAGTACCACGCGCCCCTTCTCCATCTAGGCAAACAGATGGGTATTTCATGGTTGTTTTGGCACCCAAGTTTCCATCAATCCACTCAACAGTCGCATCTTTCAAGGCTTTGGCACGTTTCGTTACCAAGTTATAGACGTTGTCAGACCAGTTTTGAATGGTTGTATAACGCATATAAGCTCCTTTTAAGGAAAAGATTTCTACAATGGCAGCATGCAAGCTGTTACTTGAATATGTTGGCGCTGTACAACCTTCAACGTAGTGGACACTTGCTCCCTCATCAACGATAATCAAGGTACGTTCAAACTGACCTGTATTTTCGTTGTTGATACGGAAGTAAGTTTGAAGTGGAATATCCACTTTGACCCCTTTTGGTACATAGATAAAGGTTCCACCTGACCATACTGCCGAATTGAGGGCAGCCAACTTATTATCTGTTGGTGGTACCAACTTAGCAAAGTATTGTTTAAACAAATCTGGGTATTCCTTGAGAGCAGAATCCGTATCTGTAAAGATAATACCTAACTTCTCAAATTCTTCCTTCATGTTATGGTAAACTACTTCGGACTCATACTGGGCAGAAGCTCCAGCAAGATAAGCACGTTCAGCTTCTGGAATCCCAATACGTTCAAAGGTTTCTTTAATTTTTTCAGGAACCTCATCCCAGGAACGAGCTGGTTTATCAGATGGTTTTTGGTAGTAGATTAAGTCATCAAAATCAATCTCTGACAAGTCTGCTCCCCAAGTTTGCATGGGCATTTTTTTGAAGGTTTCATAAGACTTCAAACGGAATTCTAACATCCACTCAGGTTCTCCCTTGGCAGCTGATAGTTCACGAATGACATCCTCATTCAATCCTTTTCCTGTCGATAGGACAGGCTCTACATCATCATGGAAACCAAATTTATATTCACCAAGATCAATTGGTTTTGGTTCTACTCTTTCTTCAGCCATAATATCCTTTCTTTCATTCTTCATTTCTACTGATTCATAAGACAAAAGAAACTTGCCTTATTTGTTTTCTTGATTTTCAATTGTTTTCTTAAGGGCATTCCAAGCTAGGGTTGCACACTTAATTCGTTGCGGGAATTTGGCAACACCTGACAAGAAGGCTGCGTCTCCAAGACTATCTTGTCTGTCATCTTTTTGCCCTTGAACCATTTCAGAAAAAATGGTCGCAAGTTCTAAAATTTCTTGTTTGGTTTTTCCTAAAACTGCATCTGTCATCATGCTGGCAGAGGCAGTTGAGATGGTACAACCTGAGTTTAGAAAAGCGATATCTTCCAAACGGTCCTCTGCATCAAACTTGACAGAGAGATTGATAACATCCCCACAGGTTGGATTGTTGAGACTGATTTGCTCAGCATCTTCCAACTTCCCTTGGTGATGTGGATTTTTCGAATGGTCCGCTACCACTGCCATATAAAGGCTATCTAGTTTAGAAAGTGCCATTGAAAAACTCCTTTGTCTTTTGTAAGGCATCGACTAGCTTGTCGCAATCTGCCTTGGTATTGTAGATATAAAAACTTGCACGAGCTGTTGCTGAAACTTCCAAATACTGGAGCAAGGGTTGCGCACAATGGTGACCTGCTCGAACAGCAACTCCTTCATAATCCAGAGCCGTCGCGATGTCGTGCGGATGAAGGTCGCCTAGGTTAAAGGCAATGACACCTGAACGTTGAGCCAAGTCCTGCGAACCGTAAATGGTCAATCCTTCAATCGCCTGCAGTTTTGGATAGACATATGCAATCAGTTCCTGTTCATGGGCTTCAATGGCATCCATACCAATCTTTTCCAGATAATCCACTGCTGCTGCCAGTCCGATAGCACCTGCCATGTTAGGAGTTCCAGCCTCGAATTTCCAAGGCAATTCCTTCCAACTAGCCGATTGTTCGTAGACGAAATCAATCATCTCGCCGCCAAATTCTATTGGAGACATTTGCTCAAGATACTTTTCTTTGCCGTAAAGGACACCGATACCAGTCGGACCAGCTATCTTGTGACCCGAAAAGGCGAAGAAGTCCACATCCAAGTCATGGACATCAATCTTCATATGAGGTGTAGATTGAGCACCATCCACTACCATGATTGCCCCAACTTGGTGGGCTAATTGAGTGATTTCCTTGATCGGATTGACCACACCAAGAACATTGGAGGCATGAGCTAGGGAAACAAATTTAACCTTATCAGTCAATTTAGCTCGCAAATCCTCCATATCCAAGGCACCATCTTTAAGATAGACATAGACAAGCTCTGCTCCAGTCTTTCGACAAGCTTCCTGCCATGGAATGATATTAGAATGGTGTTCCATTACTGAAATCAAGACCTGGTCTCCCTCAGTCAAGACTTCCTCAGCATAACGCGCTACCCAGTTCAGACTGGTTGTCGTTCCTCTGGTAAAGAGAACTTCCTTTGTAGAGTCTGCATTGATAAACTTACGAATGGTTTCACGAGCCGCCTCATAAGAAGCTGTCGCCCTTTCTGCCAAGGTATGAACACCACGGTGAACATTGGCATTGTCGCTCTCATAGTAGCGGTTGATTGTTTCCAGTACTGCTAGTGGTTTTTGTGTCGTCGCAGCATTGTCCAGATAGACCAACGGTTCATCGTTGACAATCTGGTCTAAAATTGGAAAATCCTTGCGAATCGCTTCTACATCTAACATAGGCTACCCCTTAGCGTTTTGACAATTTTTCTTCGATAGTCGCAATCATTTCATCACGAACTTCCTTGACTGGAATCTCCACGATAACAGATCCAAGGAAACCACGGACAACCAAGCGTTCTGCAGTTGCCTTGTCCAAGCCTCGGCTCATGAGGTAGTACATGTCTTCTGGATCTACCTGACCAATAGAGGCTGCGTGTCCTGCAGTTACGTCATTTTCATCAATCAAAAGAATTGGATTGGCATCTGAACGCGCTTGGTCTGAAAGCATGAGCACACGGCTCTCTTGTTGGGCATCTGCTCCCTTAGCACCCTTAATGATGTGGCCGATACCATTGAAAGTCAAAGTTGCTTTTTCAAGGATAACCCCATGTTGGAGGATATTTCCGATTGAGTTGCAGCCATAGTTTGTTACGCGAGTGTCAATTCCTTGCACCTGACGGCCACTTGAAAGAGCTACAACTTTCAGGTCAGCATGGCTACCGTTACCAAGCAAGTCACTATCAAAGTCAGCAACGACGTTTCCTTCGTTCATGACACCGATTGCCCAGTCAATACTTGCATCGTTGCCTAATTTACCACGACGGCTAATATAGGCAGTAACGTTTTCACCTAGACGGTCGATAGCCGCAAACTTGACTTGAGCACCAGAACGTGCAATTACTTCTACTGTGATATTAGCAGTTGCTTTGGCACTTCCTTCACCGCGTGACTCTAAACGCTCCAGATAACTAATCTTAGAATTTTTACCAGCGATAATCATAATATGCTTGTTAAACGGCACATCGCTATCGCTGTCTTGATAGAAAATCCCTTCGATTGGTTCAGCAATTTCCACGTTATCAGGAATATAGAGAACAGCACCACTATTGAAATAAGCTGTATGGTAGGCTGCCAACTTATCATCGTCATACTTGACAGATGACATGAAGAATTCCTCAACAAGCTCTGGAATTTCTTCTAAAGCTGAGTGGAAGTCTGTAAAGATGATACCCTGTTCAGCCAACTCAACTGGAATTTGCTCAAAAACAGTTTGCGTTCCTACTTGCACCAACTTCAAGTGGTTATCTAGTGCAGTGAAATCTGGAACATTTGCTGATGGCTCGCTTTCTGTAATCGTCCCATCCCCCAGATTCCAACGGTGGAATTTGACACGCTCAATAACTGGTAATTCTAAACTCTCAATCTTATCAAAAGCTTTTTGACGGAGGTCAGCCAACCAGCTTGGTTCAGCGTGCATTTCTGAAAAAAGTTTAATATTTTCTTTAGTCATTTACTTCTCCTAAAAGATACGAGGGAATTACAATTCTTCCTTGTAGTCGTAGCCAAGTTCTTCAGCTAGTTTTGCGTATCCTTCACGTTCCAAACGTGCAGCCAATTCTGGACCACCTGAAAGGACAACACGCCCTTCCATCATCACGTGTACCACATCAGGTGTGATGTAGTTCAAAAGACGTTGGTAGTGAGTGATGATCATAGCACCAAAGCCTTCACCACGCATAGCATTCACACCTTTAGAAACAACTTTAAGGGCATCAATATCAAGACCTGAGTCAATCTCATCCAAAAGAGCAAAAGTTGGTTCCAACATCAAGAGTTGAAGAATTTCATTACGTTTTTTCTCACCACCAGAGAAACCTTCGTTGAGGTAACGCTCTGCCATTTCTTCTTTCATGTTGAGCAATTCCATTTTTTCATCTAGCTTAGTAATAAACTCACGAACTGAAATCTTCTCATCATCTTCTTTACCAGCATTCATAGCGGCACGAAGAAACTCAGCGTTGGTAATTCCAGGGATTTCTGATGGGTATTGCATAGCAAGGAAAAGTCCCATACGCGCACGCTCATCCACTTCCAACTCAAGGATGTTTACACCATCAAACAAAACTTCACCTTTGGTTACTTCATAGTTTGGATTTCCCATGATAGCGGCAGAAAGAGTCGATTTACCTGTACCATTTGGTCCCATGATAGCGGCAATTTCTCCTGTTTTCAGGGTCAAGTTAACCCCTTTTAAAATTTCTTTTCCTTCAATCTCAACGTGAAGATCTTTGATCTCTAATACTGACATGATAGTTCCTTTCTTTTTCAAGACCTTTACAGTACTTACTAGAAACATACTTGATTTCCCTAGAAAATACGGTAATACTCAATGAAAATCAAAGAGCAAACTAGGAAGCTAGCCGCAGGTTGCTCAAAGCACCGCTTTGAGGTTGCAGATAAAGCTGACGTGGTTTGAAGAGATTTTCGAAGAGTATAAAAGGTCAATAAATATACTTTTATAGTATAACAAAAAAAAGCCTAAAAGGCTTTGATTTTGTCTGGAAGCTGAGGGCTAGTCTTTCCTATTAAAATGCTGATCGATGACATCAACGATTTTGCCCATCACATAACTGACACGAAAATTTCTGAAGAGTAAAATTGCCCAAAAGGCTGCCATAATATAGCGACCAGTCATCCAGGCTTCATTGAAAAAATAGGTCTCAGCAGCTGTAAACAGCGCCATAATAATAAATTGTTGTTTATTCATAAACTTATTGTATCATGAAATCTTTCTTTAGTCTTCCTCTACCTTCACTTTATCAACCAAAAATTCAAATCCTTCTGGAATCAGGCTTTCTTCTGCTTCTTTTTCAGTTTGAGAAGATTTGGCTTTGGCTGAAAAGGCTGCGCGAACTTCTTTCCATTCCTCCATGGAAATAGCTAAAATCTCGGGTGAAAAACCTGCCGCCTGACTGAGGATGTTACCAAACATAGTGTTGAGATTATCCCGTTTCATGGTTTGACCAGCATTAAAGTTAGACTCAAAAGCAAGAATAGCATGGTGTTCATTGGCCGCAACCGGTTGAGATCCAACTAGCAGAGCCTTATCAGGGCCACCTAGACTTTCAATTACCTCTCCCCAGGCGTTCTGCAAGCGAATCAGATTTTGACGTGCTAAATCAGGATTTTCAACGGCCTCTTGTAAGATAGATTGAACTTTATTGCGATCAACACGATAGACTGTTTTGCCCGTAGCTGGTCGACTAGGAGCTGGACTTGTTGGCTTGGATACAGTTCCCACATTTGCGAGTTCTTGTTTGAGACGTGTCACTTCCTGTCTCAGTGCAGAAATTTCATGTTCAACCGCTCCTGAAAGAGATAGCTCAGGCTTAATCTCCGCTAAACGAATGGTCATCATTTCAGCATAAATCTTGGGCTGCAAACTAGACTTAATATCTGCTAAACTCACTGTCGCTAAGCGAATCATTTCAAACAGATTTTCTTGAGGAAGTGCCAAATTTTCTACAAAGACTGGACTATGATGAGTATTTTCTCCCCCTGTTTGAACAATTAACAAGTCTCTTAAATAGTGCAAAAGGTCGGTCACAAAACGAGTCATGCTCTTACCATTGTCAAAAAGAAGATTCAAGCAAGACAAGGCCTTGGGAACATCCTGTTGAGACAAGGCAGCAACATAATCATCCAAGGCTGATAGGCTAATGGTGCCAGTAATTTCTTCAGAGATGGCAGTCGTCAACTCGTTTCCCTGTGTCAAACTCAGGGCTTGATCCAAAATAGACAAGGCATCTCGCATTCCACCTTCAGCACGTCTGGCAATGATTTCCACAGCCTCTGGTTCAGAACTGATATTTTCTTTTTCTAAAATATAGCGGATATGTTCCTTAATATCCTGTGTCTTAATCGATTTAAATTCAAAACGTTGCACACGGGATAGAATAGTGGCAGGAATCTTGTGCAATTCAGTAGTAGCCAAAATAAAGACCACATTCTGTGTTGGCTCTTCCAGCGTCTTTAAGAGGGCATTAAAGGCCCCTGTAGACAGCATGTGAACCTCATCTATGATATAAACCTTATAACGAGCAAGACTAGGGGCGTAGGTAGATTTATCACGAATTTCACGGATTTCATCAACCCCATTATTAGAGGCCGCATCCATTTCAATGACATCTTCTAAACTACCGTCCGTCACTGCCTGACAAATATAGCAGTTATTACAAGGTTCACCACCCACTTGATTTGGGCAGTTCATAGCCTTGGCAAAGATCTTGGCTACACTGGTTTTTCCCGTTCCCCGTGGACCAGAAAAAAGATAAGCATGACTTATTTTCTCTTGCTCCACTGCTTGTTTAAGAGTCTTAGCCACAACTTCTTGACCAACCAACTGGGAGAAATTTTGACTTCTATATTTTCGATAAAGTGCTTGATACATTAAGATTTTTCCCCAAACATTGTAAAGTCCCATTCTGTCTTTTCAAGCAAAATAGCGACAAATTGTTCCAAATAATCTCGATCCGTTGCATCGTAATCCTCAATCTCTGAAGAATCCAGATCCAGAACTCCAAGTAACTGACCATTCTTCATCATCGGCACCACAATTTCACTTTTAGCTAGACTATCACAAGAAATATAGTTAGGATAGGTCGTCACATCTCCAACCAGAACAGTTTCCTGAAAGTGAGCTGCCTCACCACAAACACCCTTGCCTAGCGCAATACGGATGCAGGAAACACCTCCTTGGAAGGGGCCTAAAACCAATTCCTTTCCATCGAACAAATAAAAGCCTGCAAATACGGTATTAGGAAAACGTGATTTTATGAGAGCACTGGCGTTGGAAAGATTAGCCAAAACATTGGTTTCGCCTTCCAATAGGAAGAACAATTCTTCATTTAACATTTGATAACGTGATTGTTTTTCTGATTTTAACATAGAACTATTATATCAAAAAAGGAGCAGAGACAAAAGAAAAATCCCTTGTTTAGTAAACAAAGGATTTTGTGAATTTTCAATTTGATTAAAGTTCGATATCACCAAACAAATCAGCCATTGAAAATCCTGTTTGTGTTTCTGGAAGTTCGAAATCACGCTTCTCTTGACGTCTTGGACGACGTGGACGAGCAGCACGTTTTTCTTCTTTTTGTCCTTCTTCTTGAGCTGGACGTTCTTCAAGAGCTTTAATAGAAAGTGATACACGCTCTGCATCTGCGTTAACTTCAAGAACTTTAACTTGAACTTCTTGACCAACTTTAAGAGCTTCTTTTGGATTTTCAATACGTTTGTGTGAAATTTGTGATACGTGAACAAGTCCATCGATACCTGGCAATACTTCAACAAATGCACCGAAGTCAGTCAAACGTTTAACTGTTCCTTCTACTACATCACCTTTAGCCAATTTTTGCTCAACACCATCCCATGGTCCTGGTACTGTTGCTTTAAGTGAAAGTGATACACGTCCTTCTTCTTCGTTAAGATCAAGGATTTTCACTTCAATTTCTTCACCAACAGTTACAACTGATTTTGGTGAAACGTTACGTTCATGTGACAATTCAGTCAAGTGAACCAATCCGTCAACACCACCAAGGTCGATGAAAGCACCGAAACTTGTGATACGAGCAACTTTACCAGTTACAACATCACCAACAGCAAATTTACCAAATACTTCAGCGCGAGCTGCTGCTGTAGCTGCTTCAACAACTTCACGACGTGAAAGGATGAAGCGGTTTTCTTTAGCATCAACTTCTTTGATTTTAGCGTCAAATTCTTGACCTACAAAACGCTCAGTGTTACGTACGAAACGAGTATCCAACATTGAAGCTGGGATAAATCCACGAACACCTTCAAATTCTACTGAAAGTCCACCTTTAACGGCACGAGTTCCTTTAACAGTAACAACTTCTTCTTCGCGACCAACAAGTTTGTCCCATGCTTTGCGAGCTTCAAGGCGTTTTTTAGATACAAGGTATGTAACTGTATCAGTATCTTTACCAACTACTTGACGAAGTACAAGAACATCCAATACTTCTCCTACTTTAACAAAGTCATTGATATCTGCATCGCGATCGTTTGTCAATTCGCGAAGAGTCAAGACACCTTCAACACCAGTTCCAGAGATTGCAACGTTAGCTTGAGTCGCATCAACTGTCAATACTTCAGCACTAACAACATCACCAGTCTCAACTTGGCTAACGCTATTTAGCAAATCTTCAAATTCGTTCATCTAAAAAATCCTCCAACAATCAAGTTTTTCTTAAACTTGACATACTTATAATTTTTTTCCTAAGCACCCGCAAGGACATGTTCATATCATTCACGTCTTTCAATTATAAAAATAAAATACCCTAAGATATTTTGCTTTTTATCTTGATTATTACCTAAGAACTGGGGTAGCTGGATTCGAACCAACGCATGAGGGAGTCAAAGTCCCTTGCCTTACCGCTTGGCTATACCCCATTGATGAAATGGAGAGAGAGGGATTCGAACCCCCGAACCCGAAGGAGCGGATTTACAGTCCGCCGCGTTTAGCCTCTTCGCTATCTCTCCTACAATCAACATGGACTATTATATCATGAAAATTTCAAAAAAACAAGACTTATTTTGCTAAATTATAATTTTCAATCAAAATTTCCACAGCTTTTTCCAATTTTTTATAAAAACTATCGACATTCCCATTCTTTATGATGGCAAATTGTCCCTCTAATTCGGCAATTTCTCCGATAACTTTTTTACCAATGATCAAGGTATAGCCTTCAAAACTGTCTTTTCCTACATTAACTTTGGCATCTGCTACTTGAATTTCGATTTTTTTATCTTTCTTACTCATTTCATACCTCTCTTCACTTTTTCTATTGTACAAGAAAATCCTAAAACTAGCAAGAAAAAACTCTATATCAGGCTTGTCTGATATAGAGTTTTATGTAAACAACCTTAATCGATTTAGCATAGCTAATAGTTAGTAAACAAGCATAAGTGACTATCCTTTTTAGATTATCAGTGAGTCTCACCACCTACTAACTGCAAATCCTTATCTTTGTAGTCTACAATAGCTTCAATAGCTACCTCTATGCCTCTTACAATATCACATAGACTCATTCCTGCAGTATTCGGCTTATTTACTACTTGTTCCATCATATATGGAATATGCATGAAACCTGCTCTCATATTAGGGAATTTTTTATCCACTAAATAAAGAGCTTGGTACATCAAATGATTGCAAACAAAGGTTCCTGCACTATTGGATACAACTGCTGGAAGTCCCTGTTTTTTAATAGCTTGTACCATCGCTTTGATAGGTAAACTACTAAAATAGGCCGATGCTCCATCAATACGAATCGGTGTATCAATTGGTTGATTGCCTTCGTTATCAGGTATGCGAGCATCATCTTGATTAATAGCCACTCGTTCAGGTGTTAAACCTGTCCTGCCGCCTGCTTGTCCAATACAAAGTACAGCATCTGGTTGATATCGTAATATTTCTGCCTCTAAAACTTCTGACGACTTATAAAAAACCGTTGGAATTTCTACCCAGCGAACTTCGGCCCCATTAATCTCAGATGGTAATAATTTTACAGCCTCCAAAGCTGGATTAATCTTTTCACCTCCAAAAGGATTAAAACCTGTAACCAATATTTTCATTTTATTTTCCTTTACTAAAATGCGAGAAAGTACATTAAGAATATGTGAATAACAATCATTACTAGAGCAACACCTGCTTGAGCCTTTATAACACCATTCTGATCTTTCATATCCATCAGTGCTGCTGGTAGAGCGTTAAAATTAGCAGCCATTGGGGTCAATAAGGTCCCACAATAACCTGCTGTCATGGCAAGAGCACCAGCCACAATTGGATTAGCTCCCAGAGCAAATACAAAGGGAACTCCAACACCTGCTGTAATAACGGTGAATGCTGCAAAAGCATTTCCCATAATCATTGTGAATAGAACCATTCCAAGAACATAGGCCAAAACTCCTATAAAGCGACTATCTGAAGGAACAATACCGCTAATCAGATGAGAGATAACATCACCAACACCTGCTACAGTAAAAATAGCCCCCAAAGCCCCTAATAATTGGGGAACAATCCCACTTGTTGAAACTTGCTGAGTCATTCGATTATTTTCTGATAACAAACTCTTAGGGTGACTATTGGTAATCACAAGAACAGAAATTGTAGCAAACAAGGCGGCAAGGCTAATCGAAATCTTGCTAAATTCTGGAATCATTTGCGCTAAGACCAACGCAAGTATTGCCATCAGCATAACTGGAATAAAAATTTTATTTTTCAATCTGTTAGATTCAATATTGGCTTTCATTTCATCTAAGGATGGCAAGGTTCCGATACGGACTTGCTTAAACAATGTTAACAGCGATAATAGGATTACAATAATACCAATACTCATATTTGGCATATAGGAACCACCTATAAACGTAATAGACAATAAAATCCAAAATGCAGATGTTCCAAATCGAACTGGGTTTGTTTTATCTTTATAACTACAATAGGCTGTGTGGAGAAATTGACAACCAATCACAATATAGGTCAACTCTAATAGTTGCTTTGCCAACTCTGTCATTTTTGTTCTCCTCCCCTAGTCTTTTCTGATGTCAATTTTTTATCAAATAAATAATTGTAAATCCCCACTACAATAAGTGTTATAACAGCAACAATAATAGATGCAGAAGCAATCCCTGCATAATTGCTTTCATAGCCTAACTGATCTAATGTTCCCCCTATCAAGAGGACTCCCCCAGCACCTACAAACGTATTTTGAGCAAAGAAATTTCCAAAATTTTCATTTGCAGCCGCACGCGCTTTTATTGCCTCATCTTCAACCTCTGTTAACTTTCTACCTAATTGAGACTCTGCTGCTGCTTCTCCCATAGGTTGAACCAAAGGTCTGACAAACTGAGGGTGTCCTCCTAGACGAATTGAAAAGAAACCAGCTAACTCTCGAATAAAGAAATAAACTGTATAGAAGTTTCCAACTGTCAGACCTTTAATCTTTCGAATCAAATCAATTGATCGTTGCTTGAGTCCAAAGGTTTCTGACAGCCCCACAAGAGGCAAGGTAACCATAAAAATCGTGAGCACTCGCTGATTGCTAAATTCTTTTCCCAAAATCTCCAAAAATTCAACAAGAGAAACACCTGAAACTAAAGCTGTAACCAAACCAGCTAAGACTACTGTTGCAATTGTATCAAACTTTAAAATAAAACCCACAACAATGATTGCTATTCCTATTAATCTAATCCACTCCATATCAAACTCCTTTATATCTAAAATGACAGTATTTTTAAAATTTTATCAAGAGCAATACCATTCCTTATTTAATGTGTTTTTCTAGTTCTTTTTGGTACTTGCTATTAGATTCCAATTTGTCTTTTTGCCATTTTTTAAGAGCTTCGTCATATTCTTTTGTTGTAACAATATCTTTTTGCAATCTCATTCCTTTAAAGATATATGGATCCCCCTTAATACCAACTTGTGAGTATGGTTTTGAGAATGGTACTACGTTACTTACAACTGGAGAACCGCCAGATGAAGCTGTTGGCATCAATAATGAACTATCTGTCAACCAAGCTTGAGCTTTGGCATATTTTTCATATCTCTTCTCTAAGTCAGTGGTCTCAGAAACAGCATCTTCTAACAATTTCTTATATTGATCCAAACCAAGTTTAGCGACAACATCCTTATCTTTTCCTTTTGTAATACCAAGGTGTTTCATGGCAGAACCAGATTTTGGATCCATAATATTCAAGTAAGACGCTGGATCTTGATAGCTTGGAGCCCATCCTGTACTGTTCAAATCATAGTCTTTTTGAGAAGGAACACGTGCTTGAGAAGTGATTGTTTCCTTTTCATTATCTGTCATTTGAAGAACATCAATGACAACATTTTCAGCACCAAGAGTTGATTCAATAGACTGTTTGAAAGAGTTGCTTTGTTGAACGGCGATAGTATCTGTTTGTTCAACCGGGACATCCAAGTGAATTGGGAAGGTTACCCCTTTAGATTCCAAGTCTTTCTTAGCTTTTTCGAAAGCAGCTTTAGCCTTGTCAGGGTTGTAGATAGAATCCTTACCGTCAACTAGCTCAACACCTTTCCATTGGTCACCATAGTTCACCAACTCTGCTTGAGCGATTTGACCAAAGTTCTTACCACCTGCTTGTACGAAGTTATCTGGAACAAGGCTGTTACGAATAATCTTGTCCGCACCATCTTCACCGTTTAGCTGGGCAGCATACGAATGACGGTTGAAGGCAAAGTTGATAGCCTGACGGAAGTCCTTATTGAGCATCGCTTCTTTTGTAGAAGTCTTTTGCTCCTCACTTGTTTTCGCAGTTTTATTGTATGACTGACGATTTACGTTAAAAGTAAAGTAATAACTACTTGAATCTTGCGGGCTATAAGTGATTTTATCTCCGTATTGTTCCAAAGTTGAAGCAAAGTTTGAGCTGCTTGGGAAGAGACGGGCTGTCGTATAAGCACCAGAGGAGAAGCTACGAATCAAAGACTCCTGATCTGAACCATCGTAGTAGGTCAACTTAATCTTCTCAATTTTAACATTTTCTTTATCCCAGTAATTTGGATTTTTTTCATATTCAATCAACGATTTAGAAGTCAATGTTTTTAAGAAATAAGGGCCATTGTAGAGAATACCTGCTGGGCTAACCTCTCCGTAATTCTTTCCAGATGCCTTTAAAAACTCTTCATTTACAGGTAACATCGTCGCTGTAGTCACTTTTGAATTCCAGAAACTTTCTGGCGCATTCAATGTGTACTCAACTGTGTAGTCATCCAAAGCTTTAACACCAACTGTAGAGAAATCATTGGTTTCACCAGTCATATAGGCGTCCAAGCCTTTGATTGAATTTTGGATGAGAGAGACACCGTCTGACTTACCATCAGCGACGTGTTTTAGTCCTGTCACAAAGTCATGGGCTGTTACTTCTGCGTATTCTTCGCCTTCTGATGTGTACCATTTCACTCCCTTACGAAGTTTATAGGTATAAGTCAATCCATCTTTTGAGACAGACCAATCCTCAGCCAAGGAAGGAATAACATTACCATATTTATCATTTTCCATCAAACCATCAACGACATTCCCGATAATATCTGTTGTGGATGTACGCGTTGCTATGCTGTAATCCAAGGATGCTGGATCCACTGCATAAACATAAGAAAATGTTGTCGGAGCATCTGCTTCTTTATCAGCTTTTCCACAGGCTGCTAAAAGAGCTGTTGTGCTTAGGACAAGTCCTGTTGTTAAAATTCACTTTTTTGATTTCATAAAAATCTCCTTTAATATATTTTTAATCTACTTTCACAATCCAACCTTCTGGCGCTGGAATATCACCAAACTGAATTCCTGTCAGTTCATCATAGAGTTTACGCGTCACAGGACCTACTTCTGTTTCGCTATAGAATACATGGAAATCATCACCGTGTTGAATACCTCCAATTGGAGAAATAACCGCTGCTGTACCACAGGCACCTGCCTCTACAAAACGGTCAAGGTTATCAATTGGAACATCTCCTTCAATAGGAGTTAAGCACAAGCGATGTTCTGCCAAATAAAGTAAGGAATACTTGGTAATAGATGGCAAGATAGATGGACTCAATGGTGTTACAAATTCATTATCAGCTGTAATTCCAAAGAAGTTAGCTGATCCGACTTCTTCAATCTTTGTATGAGTTGAAGGGTCTAGGTAAATAACATCTGAGAAATGACGTGATTTAGCCAATTTCCCTGGTAAGAGACTGGCAGCATAATTCCCACCAACCTTTGCCGCACCTGTACCATTTGGAGCGGCACGGTCGTATTCATCCTGAATCAAGAAGTTGGTTGGGACCAAACCACCCTTAAAGTAATTTCCAACTGGCATAGCAAAGATAGTAAAAATATACTCCTCTGCTGGTTTTACCCCGATAATATCTCCGACACCAATCAAAAGAGGGCGAAGATAAAGGGTTCCACCTGTTCCGTATGGGGGTACGTATTCTTCATTCGCACGGACAACTGCTTTACAAGCTTCTACAAACATTTCTGTCGGAACTTGTGGCATCAAGAGACGGTCACATGTCCGTTGCAGGCGTTTAGCATTTTCATCAGGACGGAACAGTTGAACACTGCCATCCTTAGTACGATAAGCCTTCAAACCTTCAAATGCTTGTTGTCCATAGTGGAGACTTGGAGAAGACTCTGAAATATGCAAAGTTGCATCCTCTGTAAGCTCTCCTTGATTCCATTGTCCATTTTTAAAATGAGCAATATAGCGATAAGGTAATTTCATATAGGAGAAACCAAGGTTTTCCCAATCAATCGTTACTGTCATATTCCACTCCTTATTCTAAAAACCTATTTCTTATATTCTACACTATTTTTCTAAAATAGCAAGTATATTTTGTAATTTTCAGAAAATTTCTTCAATAAAAAGAACCAGCTCTTAGAACTGATTCTTCATTTCACTTATTTAGCTTCAGTAAATACTTCTTTAAGATAAGCGTCAAAAACTTCTTCATCTGAAATCGTGTCAGAAATGAAGCTTCCATTGCTAGTGCGTTCTGACAAGTTCAAGTCTTGTAATCGACTTTGATAGATTGTTCCTTTGTTAGATTGAACAAGCAGAGTTTGGCCATTCCTGTCCGCTTCTGTACTGAAGAGGTCACCAACGAAGCCTTGTTCTGCAACTGCACCAGCCAAGAAGACACGGTGCGGTTTGTTTTTCAACTCACGCAAGACTTGTAGTCCTCGTTTGGCACGGCTGGTTGCCGGAATTTCGTCAATAGAAACACGTTTCAAACTTCCACGCTGGGTCAAAAGGTAGAAAGAAGACATATTGCAGATAAAGGCAGCTTGAAGCGCATCATCTGCTTTCAGGTTTATAGCTTTGACACCTGCAGCCTTGGCACCGACAACCGGAACCTCTTCGATATTGAAACGCAGGGCATAACCGTTTTGACTAATCAAGACAACATCATCTAGTTCAATCGGAACCACTGCTACAATCTGGTCTGTCTCGTCTTTGAGCTTAGCATACTTGACAGACTTAGACTTGTAGGTCCGCCATGGAGTGAATTCTTTGCGTTCTACACGCTTGATTTGACCGAGACGAGTCGCTAAAAAGTAGGTTGTCGCATCATCAAACTGATCTACCACTTCTGCATAAAGGATTTCTTCATTCGTTTCGAAGTTTGTAATGGTTTGGCTCAGATGCTCTCCGATGTCCTTCCAACGAATATCTGCCAATTCATGGATTGGTCGATAGATGACATTTCCAAGACTTGTGAACATCAAGAGGTGCTGGGTTGTCTTGGCAGATTGAACAAAAATCAAACGGTCATCATCACGCTTGCCAATTTCTTCCAGCGTTGAAGCGGCAAAGGAACGTGGGCTGGTACGCTTGATGTAACCTGCCTTGGTCACGCTGACATAGGTATCTTCCTCAGCGACAAGACTAGCTGTATCAATCTCAATTACTTTTGCTGTGTCTTCTAAAGTACTCAAACGTGGAGTCGCAAATTTCTTCTTGACCTCACGAAGCTCTTTCTTCATGAGATTGTACATGGTCCGTTCATCCCCGATAATAGCAGCAAGCATGGCAATCTTTTCACGAAGCTCTGCTTCTTCTTCCTGCAAGACAACCACATCGGTATTGGTCAAACGGTACAGTTGCAAGGTTACGATAGCCTCAGCCTGTTCTTCCGTAAAATCATAGCTAACTTTGAGGTTTTCCTTGGAGTCAGCCTTATTCTCAGAAGCGCGGATAAGAGCAATGACTTCGTCCAAAATCGAAATCACACGAATCAAACCTTCGACAATATGGAGACGCTTCTCAGCCTTCTCCTTGTCAAAGCGGGAACGAGCCAAAATCACTTCACGACGGTGGGCGATGTAGCTAGACAAGATTGGAACTATCCCAACCTGACGAGGCGTGAAATTGTCAATCGCCACCATATTAAAGTTGTAGTTGATTTGCAGGTCTGTGTATTTGAAGAGATAGTTGAGAACGAGCTCCGTATTAGCGTCTTTTTTGAGCTCAATCGCAATACGAAGACCATCACGGTCAGACTCATCACGAACCTCAGCAATGCCTGCCACCTTGTTATTGACACGAACATCATCGATTTTCTTGACTAGATTGGCCTTGTTGATTTCATAAGGAATCTCAGTAATAACGATTTGTTCCTTACCACCTTTTAGCTTTTCAATTTCAGTCTTGGAACGAACAACCACGCGCCCTTTCCCAGTCTCATAAGCTTTCTTGATTTCATCACGACCCTGAATAATAGCCCCTGTAGGGAAGTCTGGTCCAGGCAAGAATTCCATGAGTTTATCAATCTTTGCAGTTGGGTGGTCAATCATGTAAACTGCAGCATCTATGACCTCAGCTAAATTATGGGGAGGAATGTCTGTGGCATAACCAGCCGAAATCCCAGTCGAACCATTGACCAAGAGGTTTGGAAAGGCTGCGGGTAAAACAGTTGGTTCTTTTTCGGTATCGTCAAAGTTCCAAGCAAAAGGAACGGTCTTTTTCTCGATGTCTTGAAGAAGGTAGCCAGCAATTTCAGACAAACGCGCCTCAGTATAACGCATAGCCGCAGGCGGATCTCCGTCCATAGAACCGTTGTTACCGTGCATTTCGACCAAAATCTCACGATTTTTCCAGTCCTGTGACATACGAACCATGGCATCATAGATGGAACTGTCACCGTGTGGGTGGAAATTCCCCATGATATTCCCGACAGACTTGGCCGACTTACGATAGCTCTTGTCAAAAGTATTTCCATCTTTATTCATCGAATAAAGAATACGACGCTGAACCGGCTTCAAGCCATCACGAATATCTGGCAAAGCCCGGTCTTGAATAATGTACTTGGAGTAGCGACCAAAGCGCTCTCCCATGATGTCCTCTAGGGACATGTTTTGAATGTTAGACATATAGGATACAGAGCCCGTAAAATACCAAGTGAAAATAGAAAATTCTTGAAGTAAGCAAGCTCACCAGAGAATTTATCTTTTTCACACAGCATTTAGGGCGTGTTCAACTCCTTTCAAAGAATATAGAGTAGGTTTTTACAGAAAAGGTGTTCAGTTAAGATATAAAGGGACGATTTGGCTTGCCGAAAATTTCTGTAGAAAAATAGGAAATCGATGTAAGGTTCTATGAAGTCAAGACGATTTGACTTTTTTCCGAATAAAATTAGTCCAATGTTCAGTTACACTCAGTAACCAAACTATCCTTCTGTAGTTTAATGTGTTTAAAATGTGTTGCTTCAGTTAATAAGAAATTTCACACAGTATTTAAGGCATGTTCAACTCCTTTCGAAAAATGTAGAGTAAATACTATGGAAAAAGAAAAAATATAGAGTAAGTGAGTTTCATCCAATTCCTGTATCGTCATTTCCACTTGAAATGTCTACTCCACAAATCCTCGTTTATACTTGATATGGCTGGCGATATTACTATCTACATCTTTCTTATCCCAAAGTTGGAGTTCCCATGGGTAATAAAAATTACTTTTATTTTTAAAATAGATATGAATACCAACATAGCCATCTTTATCACGTAAATACCAGTTTTTTAGTCCATAAATCTCTTGCCAATCATCTAATTTCTCCATGACTTGAGCTATCTCTTTGGAACTTAAAATCATACGAGCACCAAAAATATCATTAAGAATAGAATTCACAGGATATCCCTCTTGACGCTCTGAAAAACGTGTAATTTTATCTAAAATAGACTCAGAAGTTTTGACACGATAAACATAGGCAATATCTTGGACATCTGCTTTCATCAGATAATCATTAATTGACTCATGTAAATTCAGACGGTAGGCCAAAATCGCTTTAGCCGGAACTTTTGAAAAGGTATGCTTGAGATTGATTTTTTCTACCTTACCCGTTTCAAAATAATCTTTAGAATATTCTCGATGAATACGATTAATCTCTGTAATGAGGCGTTCCACTTTTTCAATCATGAGTCTTCTCCTCTCGCTTTTTCATTTTTCTAGTTATTCCCAAACTTCTTCACTCTTTCCTCAGCATACTCAATCATCTTCTCAGCCACTTCTTTATCGTAGTCAAAGCCCATTTTTTGAGCAAGAAATTGAGCTTCTTGGTGGAAAAGTTGCATCGTAGCCAATAAAGACTGAGTAATTTTATCTATACTTGAAAAATCAAGCAAATCTGAGAATTCCTTTTCTTTATCAGTGGGTAAATAGTTAAAAAGATACTTATAATTCTTGCCGACGTCTACTGTTCCCTTATCACTTGCGACCTGCCAAGCCAAGATTTTCAAGAGTTCTTGTTGGCAAATACCATAGAGATGGTCAGTAGCATAGAATACCTGCTTGCGACAAATCCCTTTGACAACGTAGGCTGACACCCACCAAAATTCATTACAGGAATTTTTAAAATCCGTTTCAGTAGCTGGGGTTATCCAGTGACGCTTTGGACTGGGAGAATAGGACTCAAATAAGTCCTTCTCATCTTCCAAAACTATGAATTTCGACTCGCTATCTACCCACTCCTTGATGTTCTCTTTGGGGCAGAGAGTTAAATCAATGCGGTTACCATCTTCAAAGAGCATGAGAAATAGACGACGATGGTCAAGACCAACTTCTTGCTCGATAATGCGTTTCCCAAACTGGTCTAGTCAAGAAAGGTCACTCGTCAGATTATCTAAATCGTCCACGACATAGACCACATCGTAGTCTTGAAATTCATCTGTTTGAACCTTTTGGTTTGTACGTGAACCAGACATGGCGACAGCTTTGACTTGTAAAGTTTTGGCAGTCTGTAAAATCAGATCTAGCATTTCTGTTTCAGTTCTCATGTCAGTACCTTCTCATTCTATAGATTACTAGGTGTCTGCTTCTTCTTACTGGATAGTTTTATACTATAATTCTCCTGTCTGGTAAAGACTATATCCTTCGTAGTGGTATGAAGCATCCACTCCCTTAAAGAAACTGGTCTGACTGAGGTCATCCGTCAAGTTATTGAGAAGTAAATACTTGAGTTCTCCAGTCGATACTGCACTACGCTTCATGGCATTCAGGTATTCATCCTTATCAATAGCGTTCCAATCTACCACCTTACCCAGCTTCTGACGAAGCATACAATCTAACCAAATCCGCATGGCGCGTCCATTCCCCTCACGGAAAGGATGGGCAATATTCATATCCGCATACTTATCAACCACTTGATCAAAATTGTCATGAGGAAGTTTGTCAATATACTGTAAGGATTGCTCCAAAAAAATACGGGGGGCAAATTGAAAGTTATCCTTTGCAATATTAACATCACGGATTTTTCCGGCGAAATCATAGATACCAGAAAAAAGATAGTAGTGAATAGCGGACAGCCCTGCAAATGTCCCAACTTCCATCTTGAACAAGTCTCCTGTCTGAAAAAGCAGGGCGGCTTGTTTTTTTGTCAGTTTTTCTTCTGCATCTGCCAGCTGGGCTGAGTTTGTAATGCCTAGTTTATTTTCCAATACCATATCTTCCCCTTATTAACGCCATTTTGTTATGAAATCATGTTCTATCAAAACCTAAATAAGTTGAAAATCCTAGAAGATAGATCACTCTTGCAACTGCCAATTCACTATCATCTTCAATATTTCCTTCTGCTTTCATAATGATTTCTTCAAAAACAGTATCATTTGGCACGATCTCTGTTCCCATTTTTTCTACTGCCTTCTCAGCTACTGACGGTAAATTCATACACATCTTATAAAAAGCATCTTTTTCACCCGTTACCATGAAATAAAATTGATCCAGGCTAACTCTACGAATAAATTTGTGACCAACTTTTTCCCCGTCAACTTTAGGTTCCCATTTAATATTTTGAGATTGCTTTGAAATCGCTTCGACCAAGAAACAGGCACAATCGTCATCCTTCAATAACTGATTTTGCATCTTGATAAAAGTCTTCCCTGATGATGCAGAATTCATAGTATTGTGCTTATTTTTCATTTCAACATAAATTCTACTTACACGCGAACCATCAGGTAAAGAAATTCCTCCTGGATTCTCGTATATAACATCCCAGCCACCTTCTTTTCCATTATCTGGGACACGACAATTCCTCATATATCTGAAAATAGTTTGATGGAAATAGCCAATATCATTATTATTTGACTTATCTCTTTGGCGAAAAATTTCATTACTAATAATTTCATCCCAAGAACTACGATAAACCGACTTATCAAAAATTAGTTTTACAGGATCTACAATATTCTTATTAAATCGTTTCAAATCAAAAGATTTCAATTTTTCACCATACTTCGAAATAGTATCTTGAACATGTTTTAAAAAATCTTCTTCACTAATAAAATCTAAATCCCAAGTCATAGTTGCTCCAAACTTTCTTTTATTTTTATACCCACTTCATAAGCCAAGTTAACTGGAACAGCATTCCCCACTTGCTTATATTGATTTCCTATGCTCCCTTGGAATATCCAATCATCTGGAAAACTTTGAATGCGAGCATTTTCACGAACTGTAAAAGGACGAGCCTCCAATGGATGGCAACGTTCTGTTTGTTTTTGGGTAGGAGATGTTAAAACTGTTAAAGATGGCTCATCTAAACTCATTCTTCTCAAAATACCTGTCCTGCCCCCAGTCATATCCCAAGTTGACTTCATATACTCTTTTGCAATATCTTCTGGAATATCACGCCAATAGCCACCTGGGGGAACTAATTCAAAAATTTTTCTCTTGTAATCAGAATATTGTGCACCAACACTAGGCGGACTATCTAATAATATATCTCTCAATACTGGCTTATATTCATGTGGTTCTGGATAATCAAACGAAATAATATCAGCTAAGTCATTTCTAACCCCAACCATAATCATACGTTCACGTTTCTGAGCCACTCCATAATCCCAGGCATTTAAAACCTTCCATTTAACCGTGTAACCTTCATCCGAAAAAATATCCATAATAGTTCGAAATGTTTTTCCATGATCATGAGAAACTAGGCCACGTACATTTTCAAAAACAAACATTTTCGGTTGAAGTTTATTTAGAAATATTGCATAGTGGTAGAATAATGTACCTCGAGCATCCTCTAAACCTAAACGTTTCCCAGCATAAGAAAAAGCTTGGCAGGGAGCACCTCCGCTCAACAGTTCTAGTTCTCCCTTTTTTATATTAAAATATTCCTCCAAATCAAGAGATGAAATATTTGCAATATCATCATGAATGACATTCCAACTAGGTCTGTTGTGTTTCAATGTTGCCGCTGCTGCTTTATCAAACTCAATCAAACCAATGGCTTCGAATCCAGCTTTTTCTATTCCAAGTGCCAAACCACCTGCACCTGCAAATAATTCAATAACTCTCACTCTTATTTCCTCTTTAAACTAACTTAAAACACTGTCGCTTCTTCCAACGTAAACTTGACATTATCCTCAATCCACTTACGGCGTGGTTCGACCTTATCGCCCATGAGGACATTGACGCGGCGTTCGGCGCGGGCTAGGTCTTCGATTGTGACACGGATGAGGGTACGAGTTTCTGGGTTCATGGTTGTTTCCCAGAGCTGGTCGGCATTCATCTCTCCAAGCCCCTTGTAGCGTTGGAGTGTTGCTCCTTTACCGAACTGCTTGCGGAGTTCTTCTAGTTCCCCGTCCGTCCATGCGTAAGCTACTTCTTCCTTCTTGCCTTTACCTTTTGACATCTTGTAAAGAGGCGGAAGGGCGATATAGACATGACCTGCCTCGACAAGAGGACGCATATAGCGGTAAAAGAAGGTTAAGAGAAGTGTTTGAATGTGGGCACCGTCAGTATCCGCATCGGTCATGATAATAATCTTGTCATAGTTGGCATCTTCAATAGAGAAATCTGCTCCAACACCTGCACCGATGGTATAAATCATGGTATTGATTTCTTCATTTTTAAGGATATCCGCCATCTTGGCCTTGGCTGTATTGATAACTTTACCTCGAAGGGGCAAGATAGCCTGGAACTTGCGGTCACGACCTTGTTTAGCCGATCCACCGGCAGAATCTCCCTCGACTAGATAGAGTTCGTTCTTAGCAGGATTTTTAGACTGAGCTGGGGTCAATTTCCCAGACAACAAGCCCTTATCTTTCTTATTTTTCTTCCCATTTCGGCTCTCATCACGCGCCTTACGTGCCGCTTCACGAGCATCACGGGCCTTGATAGCCTTGCGAATGAGATTGGAAGCTAGTTCTCCATTTTCCATTAGGAAGAAAGTCAACTTATCCGCCACAATTCCATCCACAACCGGACGAGCTAGTGGACTGCCTAGTTTGTCCTTGGTCTGACCTTCAAACTGCAAATGTTCTTCAGGAACCAAGATAGAAAGAACAGCTGCTAGCCCCTCACGATAGTCTGACCCTTCAAGGTTTTTATCTTTTTCCTTGAGAAGCCCCGTCTTACGCGCATAGTCATTCATAACCTTGGTAATGGCAGACTTGAGTCCTGTCTCATGTGTTCCACCGTCCTTGGTGCGAACGTTATTGACAAAGGACAAGATGTTATCTGAAAAACCATCATTGTACTGGAGGGCAACTTCCACTTGAAAACCATTGTCTTCACCTTCAAAGTAAAGGACTGGCGTCAAGGTTTCCTTGTCTTCGTTTAGATAAGAAACAAAGTCCTGCACCCCATTCTCATAGTGAAATTCAATTGCTTCATCTGTTCGCTCGTCTGTCAAAGACAAGGTCACATTTTTCAAGAGAAAGGCTGACTCATTGAGACGTTCTGAAATGGTATTGTACTTGAAGTCTGTCGTAGAAAAGATCGTCGCATCAGGCATAAATGTAACCTTGGTACCTGTTTTAGACTTAGGTGCTGTACCGATTTTCTTCAAGGTCGTGACAGGTTTTCCCCCATTTTCAAAACGTTGCTTATAGATTGCCCCGTCACGGGTAATTTCAACTTCCAGCCAACTTGAAAGAGCGTTAACAACGGAAGAACCCACCCCGTGGAGACCACCAGATGTCTTGTAGCCACCCTGACCGAATTTTCCTCCGGCATGAAGAATGGTAAAGATAACCTCAACTGTTGGAATCCCCATAGCGTGCATACCCGTCGGCATCCCACGACCATGGTCTTGAACCGTTAAACTGCCATCTTTATTGATGGTCACATCAATACGGTCACCAAATCCAGACAAGGCTTCATCGACAGCATTATCGACGATTTCCCAAACTAGGTGGTGGAGCCCAGCGCCATCGGTCGATCCGATATACATCCCTGGACGTTTACGGACCGCATCCAACCCTTCTAGCACCTGAATGGCATCATCATTATAATTGTTAATATTGATTTCCTTTTTTGACACAAGGAACCTCCTATTCGTTCATCTTTACTATTCTACAGGTTTTCCAAGGATTTTGCAAAATTTTTCTTTCTCCGATGTAACAATTTCAGAAGAGATTCTCTGCCTTTCTTCTTCATTTCATGATATAATAGGAGTATGATTACAATAGTTTTATTAATCCTAGCCTATCTGCTGGGTTCGATTCCGTCTGGTCTCTGGATTGGACAAGTATTCTTTCAAATCAATCTGCGCGAGCATGGTTCTGGTAACACTGGAACGACCAATACTTTCCGCATTTTAGGTAAGAAAGCTGGTATGGCGACCTTTGTCATTGACTTTTTCAAAGGAACACTAGCAACACTTCTTCCGATTATGTTTCATCTACAAGGGGTTTCGCCTCTCATCTTTGGACTTTTGGCTGTTATTGGCCATACCTTTCCTATCTTTGCAGGATTTAAGGGTGGCAAGGCTGTCGCAACCAGTGCGGGAGTGATTTTCGGATTTGCACCTGTCTTCTGTCTCTACCTTGCAGTTGTTTTCTTTGGAACCCTCTATCTTGGTAGTATGATTTCACTATCTAGTGTCACAGCATCTATCGCGGCTGTTATCGGGGTTCTGCTCTTTCCACTTTTTGGTTTTATCCTGAGCAATTATGACCCTCTCCTCATCGCTATTATCCTAGCTCTTGCTAGTTTGATTATCATTCGTCATAAGGACAATATCACACGCATCAAAAATAAAACTGAAAATTTGGTCCCTTGGGGATTAAACCTAACCCATCAAGATCCTAAAAAATAAAACGCCAGTTCTATACTGACGTTTTTTGTATGCTTATTTTGATTTGATATAATTGATACCATCTGCTTTTGGTGCAACTGCTTTTCCAAAGAAGGCTGCCAAGACAAGAATTGTCAAAACATAAGGTGCAATTTGAAGATAAACCGCAGGAACTCCTTGCAGGAATGGCAATTGAGAACCGATAACAGCCAAACTTTGTGAAAGCCCAAAGAAGAGACTAGATAGCATGGCTCCGATTGGATTCCATTTTCCAAAGATCATCGCAGCAAGGGCGATAAATCCAGGTCCAACAATAGTTGTTACTGAGAAGTTAACTGAGATTGATTGAGCATAAATCGCTCCACCAATTCCACCTAGGAAACCTGAAATAATAACCCCTAAATATCTCATCTTGTAGACATTGATTCCCAAAGTATCCGCTGCTTGAGGATGCTCACCGACAGAGCGAAGACGAAGACCAAAGCGGGTCTTGAAGAGGATAAACCAAGCAAGGAATGAGAAGGCAATGGCCAAATAACCAAGTAGACTAGTTGACTTGAAGAAAATATCACCGATAACTGGGATATTTGCCAAGACTGGGAAATCAAAGCGTCCAAAAGTCTGACTTAGGTTGTCGGTTTGTCCTTTGTTATAAAGAACTTTAACCAAGAAAACAGCCAAGGCAGGCGCCATCAAGTTCAATACCGTACCGCTGACAACATGGTCTGCACGGAAATGCACCGTCGCAGCTGCGTGAATGATAGAAAAGATTCCCCCTACCAATCCTGCTACAAGCAAGGATAGCCATGGAGTTGCTGCTCCAAATTGTTCCGCAAATTCAAGGTTAAAGACAACTCCAGAAAAGGCACCCATAACCATAATTCCTTCAAGGCCGACGTTTACCACACCTCCACGTTCAGAGAAAACACCACCGATACTTGTAAAGATGAGGGGTGCTGAGTAAATCAGCATAGAAGACACCAAGAGGGTGAGCAAGGTTGTAATCGACATCTTTACTTACCTCCTTTAACTTGTTTTTTCGGTTTGACAAAGCGTTCGATAAGATAATGAACACTGACAAAGAAGATAATAGAAGCTGTTACAATGCTGACAAGCTCAGATGGTACCTGCGCCGCATTCATACCAGGAGCTCCAACTTGGAGAACACCAAACAGAAAGGCTGCAAAGAGAATACCAATTGGTGAGTTGGCCGCAAGCAGACTAACCGCTATCCCGTTAAATCCAACAGCCAATGACGCCCCCTGAACATAGACATTCTGGAAGGTTCCAAGTCCTTCAACAGCTCCACCAAGACCAGCCAAGGCACCTGAAATAATCATTGAGAGGATAATCGTTCTTTTTGCAGAAATACCAGCATATTCTGAAGCATGTGGATTAAGACCAACCGCACGAATTTCAAAACCAAGGGTTGTTTTCTTGAGCATAAACCAAATGACTGCAACGGCAATGAGAGCAAAGAAAATACCAATATTCATCCGTGAGTTACCAGTCAATTCAGATAACCAAGGTGTCTGATAGGTTGCATTAGCCCCGACACGAATGGTCGAATCTGTACTTTGCATGAATTCTTTAGGGAAGGCATGAATAAAGGCATTCCCTACATACAAGACAATGTAGTTCATCATGATGGTGACGATAACCTCTGACGTCCCTAGATAAGCTCTAAGAATACCCGGAATCGCTCCGACAATCCCACCAGCAATCAAGGCAATCACGATGGTTGCTAGAATCATCAAGGGACGGGGCATAGCTGGATGCGACAGGGCAAACCAACCACTTAAAATCCAACCTGCCAAAGCCTGACCAGGAAGCCCAACGTTAAAGAAACCTGCACGACTGGCAACAGCAAATCCAAGACCAATCAAGACCAAAGGCCCCATTGCACGGAAGATTTCTCCAATCCCACGCAGGCTACCAAAGGCTGTATAGAACAATTCTTCGTAGCCCCAAATAGCATCATAGCCGAAGATCCACATGACAATGGCTCCAAGTAAAATTCCAAGGAAGACAGAGATCAAGGGAACCGAAATTTGTTGTAATTTTTTAGACATCACTCTTCTCCTTTCCCAAGTTTCCACCAGCCATCAAGACACCAAGTTCTTGTTTATTGGTTGTTTCTGGTGACACAATACCTTGAATCTTACCATCATGAATAACGGCAATACGGTCTGAGACGTTTAAAATCTCATCCAATTCAAAGCTGACAACTAGAACAGCCTTACCATTATCACGCTCTTCAATCAAGCGCTTGTGGATATATTCAATGGCACCGACATCCAACCCACGAGTTGGCTGGCTGACGATAAGGAGATCAGGATCACGATCAATTTCACGAGCAATAATTGCTTTTTGTTGATTTCCTCCTGAAAGTGCAGCTGCAGGAACAAATTCACTGGCAGCACGAACATCAAATTCTTCCATTAGCTTTTTAGCATAAGAAGTAATATTTGAATAGTTCAAAATTCCATTTTTACTATGTGGTTCTTTGTAGTAGGTTTGAAGGGCAATATTTTCAGAAATCATCATCTCTAAAATCAAACCATCACGGTGACGGTCTTCTGGAACGTGCCCAACACTTAGCTCTGTAATTTGTCGTGGATGCAAGCCTACAATTGAATCTCCTTTTAGCTCAATGCTACCAGATTCAACCTTGCGAAGACCTGTGATGGCTTGAATCAGTTCAGACTGACCATTTCCATCAATCCCCGCAATTCCAACAATCTCTCCAGCACGAACATCCAAGGACAGATTTTTCACAGCTGGGACACCGCGGTTTTCATTGACCACCAAGTCTGTAATAGACAAGACCACTTCTTTTGGTTGAGAGGCTTGTTTCTCCGTTTTAAAGGAAACAGAACGTCCCACCATCATTTCTGCCAAATCAGCATTGGTAGCCCCTGCAATTTCGACGGTTTCAATTGATTTCCCACGACGGATAACTGTAACGCGGTCAGAAACTGCGCGAATCTCGTCCAACTTGTGGGTGATCAAGATAATTGATTTTCCTTCTTTGACAAGATTTTTCATAATAGCCATCAACTCATCAATTTCTGATGGAGTCAAAACAGCCGTTGGTTCGTCAAAGATAAGGATATCAGCCCCCCGATAAAGGGTTTTTAAAATTTCTACACGTTGTTGGGCTCCGACTGAGATGTCTGCTACCTTGGCAGAAGGGTCAACAGCTAAGCCATAACGTTCAGAAAGAGCCTTGATTTCTTTGCTAGCTCCAGCAATATCTAGTACACCATTTTTAGTCAATTCACTTCCTAAAATGATGTTTTCAGCCACCGTGAAAGCTTCTACCAACATAAAGTGCTGGTGAACCATTCCGATTCCCAAGCCAGCTGCTTTAGATGGTGAATCGAGATTGACAACTTGACCGTTGACCGCGATTTCACCACTAGTTGGTTCAAGAAGTCCTGCTAACATGTTCATGAGCGTGGACTTTCCAGCCCCATTTTCTCCTAAAAGTGCATGAATTTCACCTTTTCGTAGGTGCAGGTTGATGTTGTCGTTGGCAACAAATTCACCAAACACCTTGGTAATATCACGCATCTCAATGACATTTTCGTGTGCCATGTGCTCTTCCTTTCAGAGTCTTATTTTATTTCAATAAAACTTGCTATTTTATCTAGTAGCAAGCTTTACTGAGACAAAATGACTTTGTCTCAACTCTTAAAAAAGCGGCCGAGGGCCGCTTCCTAAGAAATGACTTCCATCCATTATTTTGCAGGAACTTTTACGCTTCCATCAAGGATTTTAGCTTTAGCATCTTCGACAGCTTTTTTACCTTCTTCTGAAAGGTTTGTTACTGCCAAGTCAACCCCTTTATCTTTCAATGAGTAAACGATCACTTGACCGCCAGGGAATTCACCTTTTTCTGCCTTGTTAGAAATATCTTTTACAGTTGTACCAACTTGTTTCAAAGTAGATACAAGAACAAAGTTTGATTCTTTACCATCTTTAGAAGTGTATTTTCCTTCTGCTTCTTGGTCACGGTCAACACCGATAACCCAAACTTTTTCATTTTCAGGACGACTTTCGTTAAGTGATTTTGCTTCTGCAAAGACACCTGCACCTGTACCACCAGCTACTTGGTAAACAACGTCTGCACCAGCTGCGTATTGTGCTGCTGCAATTGTTTTACCTTTGGCATTATCACCAAATGAACCAGCATAGTCAACTTGTACTTTGATAGATGAATCTACTGAGGCAACACCTGCCTTGAAACCAGCTTCAAAACGAGAGATAACTTCTGACTCAATGCCACCTACAAAACCAACTTGTTTTGTCTTAGTTGTTTTAGCTGCTGCAACACCTGCAAGGTAAGCAGATTCATTATCAGCAAATGTTACGCTCACAACATTATTCTTTTGGTCTTTAATCACATCATCAATCAAGACATAGTTCAAGTCAGAGTGCTCTTTTGCTGCTTCTTCAACTGCATTGTGAAGGGCAAAACCAACACCAAAGATTAGGTTATAGCTTCCAGCCGCTTGTTGCAAGTTGTTAGCGTAGTCAGCTTCACTTGTTGATTGGAAGTAAGTGAAACCGTTATCTTTTGAAAGATTGTGTTCTTTACCCCAAGCCTGCAAACCTTCCCAAGCTGATTGGTTGAATGATTTGTCATCAACACCACCAGTATCAGTGACGATTGCTGCTTTTGTCTTCACATCAGAAGATGAATCTGCCTTACGAGAAGAGCGATTACCACATGCAGCAAGTCCAACTGCTGCCACTGCTACTAGGCCAAGACCTAGCCATTGTTTCTTGTTCATTACTGAACCTCCTAAATAAGATGTGCAACGATGTTGCAAGTATGGATTGGTTGGCCACAAGGACCGTGCCACTCAAAGAGCGACTCAGACTAATTTAAGTCTGTAAAAGAATATGGAAGTAATTCCCCGACCGTCATCTCGACCGTCGATTTATCTTTTGCGACTAAGGTCACTTTTAGATCTTGTTCAAAAAATTCGACCATTACTTGGCGACAAGCACCACATGGTGAGATTGGTTTTTCAGTTTGACCATAAACAATCAGCTCTGAAAATTCTCTTTGTCCTTCAGATACAGCCTTAAAAATGGCTGTTCTCTCACCGCAATTGGTCAAAGGATAGCTAGCATTTTCGATATTCACTCCCGTGTAAACACTTCCGTCTTTGGCTACTAAAACTGCTCCGATAGGAAAGTGAGAATAGGGGACATAGGCATGTTTGCTGGTTTCAATTGCCAGTTCAATCAACTCAGTAGTCGCCATCTGCCAATTCTCCTTTTAAAATGGCTACTCCAGCTGACGTTCCAATACGAGTCGCCCCTGCTTCAACAAAGGCAAGAGCATCCTCATAAGAACGAGCTCCACCAGCAGCCTTGACACCCATATCAGGTCCAACTGTTTCACGCATCAATTGAACATCTGCTATCGTAGCGCCACCAGTTGAAAAGCCAGTTGAAGTTTTTACGAAGTCAGCTCCAGCTTTTTGGGATAATTGGCAAGCCACAACCTTTTCATCGTCAGTCAACAAGCACGCTTCAATAATGACTTTCACTAACTTGTCACCACTTGCTTCCACTACTGCACGAATATCTGACTCTACCAAGGCTAAATTATCTGACTTGAGAGCTCCAACATTGATTACCATGTCAATCTCGTCAGCCCCATTTTGGATAGCTTCTTTTGTTTCAAATGCTTTCACAGCTGAAGTGGTTGCTCCCAAAGGGAAACCTACTACTGTACAGACCTTGACATCTGTGCCTTCAAGCCCTTTTTTAGCATATTTAACCCAGGTCGGATTGACGCAAACACTGGCAAAATCATACTCTCTAGCCTCAGACAACAAACAATCAATTTGATTTTCTGTTGCATCTTGTTTTAAAAGCGTATGATCGATATATTTATTTAATTTCATATTCGGATTCTCCTGCGGTTTATGAGATAATTTCTATGATTTCTCGTAAACTTTGCACCCTATCATTTATTTTAACATATTTTTGAAAATCTGTAACTAGCTGAGGAGAAATTTTTCCATTTGTGTATACTTTTGCAACAATTTCTCCCTTTTGAACGGAATCTCCAACTTTCTTTTCAAAAACAATTCCTGTTTCATAGTCCAAATCATCAGTCTTGACTGCACGGCCTGCCCCCAGTCTCATAGCATAAAGCCCAAATTCCATAGCTGGAAGAGCTGAAATGACACCCGTTTCCTGAGCAGGAATTTCCACCACATGGGCAACATTGACAGGACGGTAGAGGTCTTCCAAGTCCCCACCTTGGGCTTGAACCATCTCCTCAAACTTAGCCAGCGCTTGGCCATTTTCAAGATGTTGTAGAACTTCTTCAACTGTTTTATTTATATTTGCCAAACCAAGCATAATTTGAGCCAATTCACAGATAAAGTGGGTAATATCCTGACGTCCTTGACCTTGTAAAATCTCCAATGCTTCAAGGATTTCCAGACGATTTCCAATCGCTCGTCCCAAGGGCTGGCTCATATCCGTAATCACCGCTACTGTCTTCCGGCCAACAGCCTTACCAAGTTCCACCATGGTTTGAGCCAACTCACGCGCCTCATCAACCGTCTTCATGAAGGCGCCCTCACCGACAGTTACGTCTAGCAAAATAGCATCCGCTCCTGCCGCGATTTTCTTGCTCATCACCGAACTCGCAATCAAAGGAATCGTGTCGACAGTTGCGGTCACATCACGGAGGGCGTAGAGAAGTTTATCTGCTTTAACCAGCTGGTCTGATTGCCCAATGACAGATACACCAATATCCTGAACCTGACGAATAAAATCCTCTTGACTGCGCTCGACTTGATAGCCTTTAATGGACTCCAATTTATCAATTGTCCCACCAGTATGACCAAGGCCACGACCACTCATTTTTGCCACAGGCACACCAAAGCTAGCAACAAGAGGAGCTAAAATCAAGGTTACCTTATCGCCGACACCACCAGTAGAATGCTTGTCAACTTTCACACCATCAATGGCAGACAGGTCAAACTCTTGCCCTGTCTTGACCATCTTCATGGTCAAATCAGATATTTCTCGAGTCGTCATTCCTTTAAAATAAACAGCCATAGCAAAGGCAGACATCTGATAATCAGGAACAGTTCCTGATACATAGCCTTCTATCAGCCATTCAATTTCACTTGAAGTCAGTTCTTGACCGTCTCGTTTTTTTTGGATTAAATCAACTGCTCTCATTCTTTCACACTTCTAAGGATATAGTATCCCTTATCTTTTTTAAGGATTTCACAATTGCCAAACACATCTTCCATCTTAGACTTGGCACTTGGAGCCCCTTGTTTTTTCTGGATGACGATGGTCAAATCTCCACCAATTTCCAAGAAATCTTTACTTTTCTCGATAATTTCATGAACGACTTTTTTTCCAGCACGAATAGGGGGATTGGAAATGACATGTTCAAATTTCCCTTCAACTTGTTCATAGATGTTGGACTGGAAAATCGTCGCTTCTACTTTATTTCGTTCAGCATTTTGTCGCGCCAAACCCAAGGCACGATTATTGATATCGACCATGGTCGCCTGAACGCCGTAAACCTTGACTAAGGACAAACCCAAAGGTCCATAACCACAGCCAACATCAAGGACTGTCTCTCCTTGGTTGACCTCCAGACACTTGAGCAAGAGTTGACTTCCAAAGTCAATCATTTTCTTGCTAAAAACACCCGCATCCGTTAAAAAGGTCATTTTTTCTCCCAACAAGTCCACTCTCAACTCATGAATGTCGTGAGCAGCGTCAGGATTTTCTGCATAGTACATTTTATTCATAACCCTATTCTATCATATTTTGGATCGAATTGTAAATCGTTTACATATCCAGAATAAAACAAAAAGATTGAAGGAAGGTGCGTTACAATAGCTCCCCTTCAATCTCTTTCAACTTTTATAAGCAACTTGTATTTCATCTAGGACTACAGCTATCATTGTCATGATAAAACAACAAATTTATTGTCTATAATCAAGCGCATTTTTATTACTATTGCTTAACCTTCAGATACTTAATTATCAACAAAATTCCCAACAAAATATTTAGATAAAAGCCCAATTGATACGTTTGTGTCAGGATTTCCAAACTTGTCCAAAGTCGTATCAAATCTTCTAGTGACATGCGGAAGAAATAACCCTCTGTCGCAATCCATAGAACTAAAAAGAAATAACTACCAGCAGCAAGCCATTTCGTCCACCGTTTTTTTAGGAAGAAAGCAATCAAAAGCGAACAGATAAAGACAGCTGTTACAATGGCATGTTCCATCAAAAAAGTAAAACCGTAATAGATTTCCACAAAGCGTCTACCATTATCCGCATTGACTCCTTTTATAAAAGGTAAGGCAAAACTTAAAATAAAACAGAGTTCCAATAGGTAACGTTTCAAGATTTTCATAGTACACCTCCTATAAGTTATAAACCCCAAAGCCCCCTTTATAGCTGATAAGTCAGTAGAAAGCAGCTCCTACTTCATCAATAAATTGTTCATCCTCTATCTACTTATATTATATACTATTGACTTACCACATTCAAGAAACCGCTTTATTTTTTTAACTTTTTATGGTATGATAGACAAAATATCTAGGGGAAAACAAATGACCAACGAATTTTTACATTTTGAAAAAATCAGTCGCCAGACTTGGCAATCTTTACATCGAAAGACGACACCTCCTTTGACAGAAGAGGAATTAGAATCCATCAAGAGTTTTAATGACCAGATTAGCTTGCAGGATGTTACCGATGTCTATCTCCCCCTAGCCCATCTCATCCAGATTTACAAGCGTACCAAGGATGATTTGGCCTTTTCAAAAGGGATTTTCCTTCAACGTGAAAGCAAATCCCAGCCTTTTATCATTGGGGTTTCTGGGAGTGTTGCCGTTGGAAAATCCACAACCAGTCGCCTACTTCAAATCCTACTGTCCCGTACACTTACAGATGCTACGGTTGAGTTGGTAACAACTGACGGCTTTCTCTATCCCAACCAGACCTTGATTGAACAAGGGATTCTAAATCGTAAGGGATTTCCTGAAAGCTATGATATGGAAGCTCTTCTCAACTTCTTAGACTGCATCAAAAATGGACAAGATGTGGATATTCCTGTCTATTCTCATGAAGTCTACGACATCGTACCTGAGGAAAAGCAAAGCGTCAAAGCTGCTGATTTTGTCATTGTTGAGGGAATAAATGTCTTTCAAAATCCACAAAACGAGCGTCTCTACATTACTGACTTCTTTGACTTTTCCATCTATGTTGATGCTGCAGTCGATGACATCGAGAGTTGGTATCTGGACCGTTTCTTGAAGATGCTGAGCCTAGCCCAAAACGACCCTGATAGCTACTATTATCGTTTTACTCAGATGCCGATTGGGGAAGTGGAGTCCTTTGCCCATCAGGTCTGGACCAGTATCAATCTCACAAATCTACAAAATTATATTGAACCAACCAGAAATCGTGCGGAAGTGATTCTTCATAAAAGCAAGAACCATGAAATCGATGAAATTTACTTAAAAAAGTAATTTTCCCTTGTCAAAACGTAAGTTTTCAGATATAATGGTATAGTTAGTAAATATGGAGGTAAGAACATTGGCAAACATTAAATCAGCTATCAAACGCGCTGAATTGAACGTTAAACAAAACGAAAAGAACTCAGCTCAAAAATCAGCTATGCGTACTGCTATCAAAGCTTTCGAAGCAAACCCATCTGAAGAACTTTTCCGTGCTGCTAGCTCAGCTATCGATAAAGCAGAAACTAAAGGTTTGATTCACAAAAACAAAGCAAGCCGCGACAAAGCTCGTCTTTCAGCTAAACTTGCTAAATAAGAAACAGTCCATAGAGGCTGTTTTTTTGTCCTCAAATAGGAAAAGGTAGAAAATGAAAATCGCTATTATCGGATATTCTGGTGCTGGTAAGTCAACTCTAGCCGAAAAGTTGTCTCACTGCTACTCCATCCCAAAACTACACATGGACACACTCCAATTTCAACCCGATTGGCAAGACAGTGATCGCGAATGGATGTTGACAGAGATGAAAAACTTTCTCACCAAGCATGAAGCTTGGGTCATCGATGGTAATTATTCTTGGTGTTTCTATGAGGAAAGAATGCAGGAAGCTGACCAGATCATCTTTTTAAACTTCTCTGCTTGGAATTGTTTGCTAAGAGCCTTTAAGCGCTATTTAAAATACAGAGGAAAAGTGAGAGAAAGCATGGCTAAGGGATGCCCCGAGCAATTCAACTGGGAATTTATTCGTTGGATTCTCTGGGATGGTCGAACAAAAAATGCTAAGGATAGATACCAATATTTAAACAATACTTACCCAGAAAAGATGCGTATTCTCCATTCTCAAGCAGAGATTGATTGTTTTTTGCAATCTCTTAAAAAATAGACGGTAGAGCAACATTTCATTAAGGTCACAGTATGAACTGAATGACTAAAAAAGGAAGATTTTCATCCAGAAAGTCTTCCTTTTGTGTTCTCTTTTATTCAGCAATCAAGGTTTCTAGACCAACCTTCATCATATCTGTGAAGGTATTTTGGCGTTCTTCTGCAGTTGTGTCTTCGTCTGGATTGACCAAACTATCAGATATGGTCATGATAGCAAGCGCATCAACATGGTGCTGAGCAGCCAGATAGTAAAGAGCTGCTGCTTCCATTTCCACAGCCTTGACCCCCCATTTACCAAGCTCAATGTTCTTTTCAAAGTAGTTTGAATAAAAGACATCAGATGACAAAACGTTCCCAACGTGGGTTGTCATACCGAGATTTTTGGCAATATGATAAGCCTTATCAAGCAAATCAAAGCTAGCGATTTGTGGGAAATCATACTGTGGCCAGTCATTACGGACGATGTTTGAGTTAGTTGCAGCTGCCTGAGCCAAAACCAATTCACGGACGTGAACATCTTCATTCAAAGAACCTGCTGTTCCCACACGGATCAATTTTTTCACACCGTAGTCAACAATCAACTCACGCGCATAAATCGAAATAGATGGCATTCCCATCCCTGTTCCCATGACAGATACACGGTGCCCCTTGTAAGTACCAGTGTAACCAAACATGTTACGCACTTCGTTAAAACAAACAGCATCTTCAAGGAAATTCTCCGCAATAAACTTAGCACGAAGAGGATCCCCAGGAAGAAGAATTTTATCAGCAATTTCACCCTGCTGAGCAGCAATATGGATAGACATAGTTAAGATATAAAGGGCGACAGAGAACAAAGTAAAAATAGGAAACTGACGACGCATCGCAGATGCTAGACAGTTTATCTTTTTTACACAGTTCTCCGCCCGTATTCAGTTCAATGAATACAGTTAACCCATCCTTTCTTTTATTGTTATGAAAAGTTTTCCGCTCGTGTTCAAATCAGAACACACGCTCTACCTTTCTTTATTTTATATTGAGAAAGATACCAAACCCGTCAAAAAGCAAAGGGAAAATAGGAGTTAGGTGCAGTGAGCGATGCTCGCTAGACCAACTATCTTTTTCCCACTGCTTTTAGGGTGGGTTCAATTCCTTTCTTTCTTAATTTTGATGATATTGAGAAGATTAGAACGGCTTCAATTCAAACCCGAACTCCCTTTCTCTTCTGATTTTTTAGAAAAGTTTTCCGCTCGTGTTCAAATCAAAACACATGCTCTACCTTTCTTTTTTATATTTTATATTGAGAAAGATACCAAACTCGTTAAAAAGCCAAAGGGAAAATAGGAGTGGGGCGCAGTGAGCGATGCTCGCTAGACCAACTATCTTTTCCCACTGCTTTTATGATGGGTTCAATTCCTTTCTTAATTTTGATAATATTGAGAAGAGTAGATCGGATTCAATTCAAACCCGAACTCCCCTTCCTTTCTAAGTTTTTCCGCTCATGTTCAAATTAGAACACGCGCTCTACCTTTCTGTTTATACTCTTTGAAAATCTCTTCAAATCACGTCAACGTCGCCTTGCCGTAGGTATGGTTACTGACTTCGTCAGTTCTATCCACAACCTCAAAACAGTGTTTTGAGCTGACTTCGTCAGTTCTATCCACAACCTCAAAACAGTGTTTTGAGCTGACTTCGTCAGTTCTATCCACAACCTCAAAACAGTGTTTTGAGCTGACTTCGTCAGTTCTATCCACAACCTCAAAACAGTGTTTTGAGCTGACTTCGTCAGTTTTATCCACAACCTCAAAACAGTGTTTTGAGCTGACTTCGTCAGTTCTATTTACAACCTCAAAGCAGTGCTTTGAGCAGCCTGTGGCTAGTTTCCTAGTTTGCTCTTTGATTTTCATTGAGTATTAATTTTGTTCTCTCACAGATAGCTACCTGAGTCCTATTCGAGCTCAGGTAGTACTTCTCTTATAAACTAAATCATCTCATTCTTGAATAGTAGGATTTTTTACAAGACATCGTCATCAGAAATCTTAGAATTTAATGTTGTCCCCCAATGGGTAATTTTACGGTGGGGTTGAGCTAAAATTGGTCTGTTTTCATAGATTGTTTGCCATCTATTCCATAGTAGACCTGTCTTTTTCTCAATCTTAATTCGCAGATTTCTCATATTTTCTTTGATTGGGAGGTTGAGGACAAATCCTGCAGTCTGGTTGCGACCGTTTCCTTCCCAAGAACGACTACGAACAACTTGGTTTCCATCTTTATCTACTGTAACTTCTTCCCAAGTTATAGAGTAGCGAGCAATGTAAGCTCCACTATGTTGAATTGTCAATGTTTTATCTTTGGCAGGAGTCTGACTGATTGGTTGAACTGGCTTAGAAATTTGTGTCGCTGTCTCACCATTCGTAGCGATAAAGCGGAAAACTTCTACTTCTGCAAGACTGAGGGCTTGATTGTTCTTACGTAGTTGCACACGAACACGGCGTCCCAATTTCCCATTTAATTGAACATCCAAGCTCGTTCCGTCAAGTTTAGAAACATACTGTCTAGCAACTTCTGTTCCTTTTTCATCATATAAAATCACATCAAAGTCTGACAGACGTTTAGAAAGCTCTCCATCCCCACGGTTATGAAGGCGAACAAGCCCAACCTGTTCCGTACGACCTAAATCAACTTCCCACCAAGGCTGGTTTTCAAATTTTGTATGGGTAATTGATTGCTGGCTATAACTACTATTGGTATTGCCATCCAAGGCACGACTAGCATCTCCACCAAAATCAGTAGAACTTTGCTTGGCTTGTTTTTTCCAAGCGATATTCTCAGCACGATATACTTGGACTTCTGCAAGACTGAGGGCATTATAGCCTTCTAGCTCAATTCGAACATAGCGCGCTTTTTTATGGTTAATCGCAATTTGTGCTGACACATCTTTAAGAGATGTTATGCGTTTTCTCTCAATTTCTTTACCAGAACTGTCTAAAAGAATGACATCAAAGTTTGCCAATCTATCCTGGGCAGTGTCTGTGCGGTTGTAAATATTGATTTGGCGAATGGTTTCTTCTTTAGCCAAATCTACTTGCCACCAAGGTTTAGATTGGAAGCTGGTATGAGTGACAGAATTGTGACCATAGTTACCATCAACTTTGCCATCCACAGCTCTTCTAGCATCTCCTCCGAAAGCTGTCGAACTTTGAGTAACCTGTTTCCCTAAGTCAATATTTTCCATTGGTTCAGCGCTTGGTTGACTAGCAGATTGAGGCAGAGCCTGTTTCTTAAAGAAGCGCACTTTATCCAATTTCGGATCACGATAACCATGTTTATCCAAGGTAGCTCGTTTACCAATATTAAAGTTAGGAATATCATTCATTCGACTTTCAAAATAGCCACGAGAACGGTGTTTAAAGCGTGAATTACCTGTAAATGTAACAATATCACGATCATTATGAATCAAGGGAGTCACAACATTATCATTATCAACCACATAATGCTTAATTTTTCCACTAACAGCTAGTTTACGGCTTTCCAAACCAACATCCCAGAAACCATTCTTAGCATTCCAAACCGTTCTGGAAGTAATCACTTTAGGAGCACTGAAAGTCGTCACTTTCCGTAATACATGGTTATAAAAATCAGGATATTTTTGGTAAGCTTCAACCGCTGCAATCTGAGCTAGGTAGCCTCCAAGAGAATGACCTGTCATATACAACTTGGTAATACTTGTATCCTTGGCTAATTCCCCAACAACCTTGCGGATATCATCCGCTTGAGCTGGTTTATTTCCCCCTAACAAAACAAAATCTGCACTTAAATCTTTCGCGTCATTCCGTCTTGTTCCACGAATAGCCAACATGTGCACCGTTCCATCTTTGAGATAAGGAAGGTCGCTCTTGGTCTCAAATAAGAAAGCATCCAAGCCACTCTCTGTATGGTAGGCTTTTTTCATCTTCCAGAAAGGAGCCAATTCATTGTGCATGAGTTTGTATTCTTGACGGTCAAGATAGAGACTCGGGAAAGGATTCTTATGATCTAAAATTTTCTCAATATAATCATCATCTCGATAGGCTAACTCCATAAAGAGAAGAGCATCTCGATCTGTAACATACCATTGTTTCTTATTATCATCTTCCCTATCTGCTAATCCGTCTCCATCACTATCTGCCAGTAATGGATGACTGTTATATCCTAAATATTCCTTACCATCTTTACGATAAACATAAAGTTCATCCTTATTTTTGATACCATCCTGATCGTCATCACCTTCTAAATCAAGGACTTTTTCACCATAAAGAGAATTGTCAAGCAAATCATTTTCTGAGTGCAGTTCTCCTTTTGAGATTTTCAAAAGATCTTCTGCTGTCACAGGACGAGAAGTTGTAGACTCATCCTTTACATTTTCCTCTTTATTCACTTCTTCAGAAACTAGAGCAGGCTCTGTTTTATGGGATTCCAGCTTTTCTTCTTCCTTCTGATTTTTAAGGACTTCTTTTGTTTCCGGAGCTGGTTGGATAACTGCCACTCTTTCCTCTATGAGAGGCGTTTCCTGTTTTTTATCAGTATTTTCTAGTTTTGTCGGACTATCCGTTGCATTTACTACTAGAGGACTTTCATTTTTCACAACTGGACTTCCTTCATTGGCAGAAATTCCTGTCGGTGCTAAAAAAACAAAGCCAACTGCAACAGATACAACTCCGATACTTAATTTTTTTATGCCAAAACGCATCATTCGTTGACCGATTTTCATTCTTTTCTAACTTTCTTTTATTTTCCCCTATTTACCAATAATTGATAAATAAGCATGTGATAAATTTTTACTAAAGATATAGTAGTTGATTGGATTTTTGTTCATTTTTTAATCACAACAAACCTAATCTTCTCTACTAAATGTGATGAGAACTGAAACTTTCATTTCTAATCTAATGCCATCACCAATTTTTTTACAATTCAGCAAGAATTGCTTTCAGCAAGCCTTTGAAGTCACCTTTAACACGTTCTGTTACTTCCACAACTTCTTCGTGGTTGAGTTCTTCCTGGAAGCCAGCAGCATGGTTAGTAATACATGAAATTCCTAGAACTTTCAAGCCTGAGTGGGCTGCAACAATAACTTCAGGAACAGTCGACATACCAACTGCATCTGCTCCCAATGTCTTATAGGCACGAATTTCTGCTGGGGTTTCATAAGTCGGACCAGTAACGCCGATATAGACACCTTCATCAAGCTTGATACCAAGTTTTTTAGCCACTTCATGTGCAGTAGCACGGTATTCTGGTGTGTAGGCCTTAGACATATCTGGGAAACGAGGACCAAAGTCATCCAAGTTTTCACCCATCAATGGGTTTTGACCTGTCATGTTGATATGGTCTGAGATAGCCATCAAAGTACCAGGCCCATATCCAATACCACCAGCAGCATTGGTTACAATAACACCTTCACATCCAAGAACTTTCATGACACGTACTGGGAAAGTCACGACTTCCAGAGGGTTTCCTTCGTAGAAATGGAAACGTCCTTGAAGAGCCAAAACCTTACGACCTGCAAGTTCCCCATATACTAATTTACCAGCGTGACCAACTACTGTTGAACGGCCCCAGTTTGGAATCTCAGCATAGTCTACTACAACTGGATTTTCGATTTCTTCTGCCAATTCTCCAAGTCCTGACCCAAGGATTAGACCGAACTCAGGGGCTGAAATTCCCTTTTCTTTCAGGAAAGTAGCAGTTTCATGGATTTTGTTTAAAAATGTCATTGTGTGTCTCCTTTATTATTTTTTAACATTTGACCAATTTTGTCAAAGGTTTTAGCATTACGAATAGTAATGTGGCGGTAGAAAGGCATCTTGAGCAAGTACTTATGATAGGCAGTTGCATAGTAGGATTCCTCTGAGAATTTCCCCCAGAAAATACCAAGTTTTCCAAAATGAACGACTTCATCTTCCAGTTCCAAACTGTTCACTTTCTTGATGACTTGAGCCACATCCAAGCCCTCCGTGTAAAAGAGGACATCCTTTCGTGCCAAATCTTTACTCCACCATTTAGGTAGATTTTCAAGTTCCGCTTCATAGTCTTCATGACTCAGCAAGGAAAAGCTCTGAATAAATGGATAATGGATTTCAAAGAAAGACTCTAACTTTTCAACCAATTGGGCTTTGGGATCTGTCGAAGTAAAGAAAATATTGCCACTGTTGATGTAGGTTTCAACCTTTCCCAGTCCCAACTCTGTCAGTTCTTGACGAAGTTGCGCCATGACAACCTTATTCTTCCCACCGACATTAATGCCCCTAACCAGTAAAGCATAGCGCGTCATCTTACACCAATTTATCTAAGAAACTTTCCCCAATCATGGCAGTTTCAACACCAAAGTTATCGGCAATAGTCGCTGAGATATCTGCAAAATGTCCAACTGGAATGACACCATTTCCCTTAAAGCTAGGGCTGTAAGCTAAAAGTGGAATATATTCACGAGTATGGTCTGTTCCTGCATAAGTTGGGTCATTTCCATGGTCAGCAGTAATCAAGAGAAGGTCGTTCTCCCTCATGGCTGCGATAATTTCAGGCAAGCGTTCATCAAACTCGTGCAAGCAATCACGATAACCGTGAGCATTACGACGGTGGCCGTAAAGAGCATCAAAGTCAACTAAGTTTGTGAAGGAGAATCCTTTTTCAAACTCAGCAAGGCCCATGGTCTTCAATAGTGTATCAATTCCATGGCTGTTTGACTTGTTGTGGCCCATGTCATGGTTGATACCAGCACCGTTAAAGATATCGTTGATTTTACCAACAGCGTAAGTATCGATACCTGCTTCATTCAATTTATCCAAAACAGTTGGTGCAAATGGAGAAACGGCTAAGTCACGACGGTTGGCTGTACGAGTGAAGTTACCTGGTTCACCTACATAAGGGCGAGCAATGATACGACCTAGAAGGGCAGGGCGCTCAAGGGTGATCGAACGAGCGTATTCACAGATACGACACAATTCGTCCAAAGGAATAATGTCTTCGTGGGCAGCAATTTGCAAAACAGGGTCAGCTGAAGTATAGATAATCAACTCTCCAGTTTCCATCTGACGTGGTCCAAAATCATCGATAACAGCTGTACCTGAGTAAGGTTTGTTGGCTTCACGAATGACCTTGCGTCCTGAGAATTCTTCGATTTTTGTCAAGATTTCTTCTGGGAATCCATTCCAGAAAGTATCGAAAGGTTCTGTAATGTTAAGGCCCATGATTTCCCAGTGTCCAGTCATGGTATCCTTACCAAGAGATACTTCTTCCAATTTTGTTGCATAACCTGTTGGATTGCTTTCCGCCGGTACAGTCTTAAGAGGAGTTTCACGAGGAATATTTCCAAGACCTATTTTAGCCATGTTTGGGACATTCAAACCAACTGTTTTTGAAATGTGTCCCAGTGTGTCAGAAGCTCCATCTGGAACCCCTGCATTGACAAAGTTATTAGCATCTGGTGCTGCACCGATTCCTACAGAATCCAGTACCACCAAATGAATACGATTAAATTTAGACATCTTATGCCCCCTTCTATTTTCCTTTTTTTGAAGTTGAAATCTGAACTCCATCTCGTCCAGCAACGATTACCTTATCCACCATTTGGTTGAATAAACCATGCTCCACAACACCAACGACATGGTCCAATTCTTGTCCAAAAGCAATTGGATTTTCAATGACATCCAAGGCGAGGTCAATGATAAAATTCTGCATATCCGTCACAAAACGTTGGCCGTCTTTTTCACGGAAACTTGGTTTGTAGCCAGCTCGCTCAAAACGACGAAAGACCTGTTCTGCGCCATACTGAACCACTTCTACTGGCAATTTAAAAGCACCTAGTTTTTCGACCAGCTTGCTTTCATCCACCACCCAAATGTATTCTTTTGATGGTGTTGCGACCACCTTTTCCATGAGAAGGGCACCACCACCGCCTTTGATTCCGTTAAACTGACTATCCACTTCATCCGCGCCATCAACCGTCACATCGACAAAGTCTACTTGGTCAATAGACTTGAGCGGGATATTAAGGCCTTCTGCCTGTTTAGTGGTCACACTAGAAGTTGTTACAGCTGTAATCTGCAATCCTTCTTCCTTGATACGACGACCGATTTCTTCTACAAAATAATAGGCAGTCGAGCCTGTTCCAAGTCCAACGACCATTCCATCGCTCACGAACTCAGCAGCCTTGATACCTGCCATTTTCTTCAGATTTTCCACCGATTTACCTCCATCATTCTCAGTTCTTATTCTACTATGAAATCGCTTTTTATTCAAGTAAAAAGATCAAATTTACATTTTTTATCATTCTTTCTTTGAAAACATGCATTTTATTTTTATAAAACGAATAAAAATGAATTTATCTTTTATGTATTTGCTTTGTTCATCTCTTTCCAGTTCCAAAAACAAGACCTTAACTTTGATACGTCTAGTTTAGCATTAAAGCAGGCGCATTTCAAGAATCATAAATTAAGAGAAGGAAGTGGGTTTATCTATCTATTTTAAACAAGTTTATCTTTGCTTACCCTCTCTTGTTGACAAATAATTTTCATTACTTTAGGAATACAATTACTAATCTCCGTTGGCAAAACCACATACTGTTCTTGAGCTAGTTCTTGGGCAATAGCTGAATGAAGATGGGTCGCTACCGTCACACATTCGTAGAGACTGGCCTGTCGGAATTGGCCTGCAAATCCTGCAATCATTCCAGCGATAGTATCTCCCATTCCCCAGTCGCCTGATAGGGACCACCAACCTGTAACTGGTAATAATCAGATTGGCTAGCTTGCCAAATACGAGTAGCCGGACCTTTCTCCACCAAAATTGTTCCTTGAGGAAATGAAGTCAGGGCACTAGCTGTTGCATCTTCCTTTTGCTTTTCAATAGCAATACCAGACAGCTTTTCCCATTCTTTTTGGTGGGGAGTTAGGATAAGCTGGTTAGACGGAAACGACAAACTTGTCCTAGCAAGAATGGTCAGGGCACCACCATCTACAATCAAAATCTGATTCTGTTTTAAGCTAGCAAAGACCTGTTTGACTAGATCTTCTCCAAAAGCATCGTCTCCTAAACCAGGCCCCAGCAAGACAACTTCTGCCTTCTCCAACTGCTCTTTTAACAATTGCTTGTCTTGAAGAGAAAAGGCCATAGCCTCAGGTAAATGGCTATGCAGAGCTGGAATATTTTCTCTATCTGTTCCAACGGTCACCAATCCTGCACCGCTTTTTACAGCTGCCAAAGCAGCCATGATGATGGCACCTCCATAAGGATAAGTACCACCAAGCAGCAGTAGACGACCGTAGTCTCCTTTATGACTTGTACGAGAACGTTCAATAATAACTTTTTCTAGTAAAGTTTGATCAATCACTTTCATCCTTTTTTCCTCTCGCTTTTATTATACAACAAAAAGGAGGCGCAGACCTCCTTTTGTAATCTTATATCTAAAATTTAATACTCATTTCTGCCATTTCAGATATAGCTATAGAAAATACACTCTCTTCAGCGATTTTTCTCTTATTTTCTATCCAATGTCCGAAGTGCTGCCTGATAAGTTTGCTCCATTAGCATGGTAATGGTCATAGGGCCTACACCTCCAGGAACTGGTGTGATGTGGCTAGCAAGTGGGGCAACTGCCTCATAGTCAACATCTCCACAGAGCTTCCCATTTTCATCGCGGTTCATACCGACATCAATGACAACCGCACCTGGTTTGACAAAGTCAGCAGTCACAAACTTAGCACGACCGATTGCGACCACCAGAATATCTGCTTTAGCAGCCACCTTGGCAAGATTATGGGTGCGTGAATGGGTCAAGGTTACTGTTGCATTCTTGGACAAAAGAAGCTGGGCCATGGGTTTTCCAACAATGTTTGAACGACCGATGACGACCGCATTTTTACCTTCCAAATCAATCCCATATTCATGGAACATTTCCATAATCCCTGCAGGTGTTGATGGAATCATGACTGGATGACCAGACCAGAGACGCCCCATGTTTAAGGGATGGAACCCATCCACATCCTTTTCTGGATCAATAGACAATAGAACCGCCTCTTCATCGATATGTTTTGGTAATGGCAACTGAACCAAAATCCCATGCCAAGCTGGATCCTGATTGTATTTAGCAATCAGGTCTAACAATTCCTCTTGAGTAATGGTCTCTGGAACTCGCACTACTTCGCTACGGAAACCAGCCGCAAGAGCTGACCTCTCCTTGTTGCGAACGTAGACTTGGCTGGCTGGATTATCCCCAACCAAAATCACTACCAAACCAGGTACTAGACCTGTTTCTTCCTTTAATTTTGCAGTCTTTTCAGCCAATTGCCCCTGCAATTTGACCGCTAAAGCTTTCCCATCAATGATCTGTGTCATATCACTTCTCTTTTCTTTCAAATATCTTCCATTATAGCAAAAACTGCCTGCACCCCCTAACACTTATTTCCTAGGCTATCCTATAGTTTCAAACTATAAGAAAAAGCTCTGGTTGAGCTTTTCACTAATCTTGTCTTGAAATTTTAAAATAGATTATAAAACCTTACTCAAGAAGTCTTTAGTCCGTTGTTCTTGGGTTTGTTCAAAAATCTGTTCAGGTATTCCGTCTTCAACAACCACACCGTCTGCCATAAAGATGACATGATCTGCCACCTCACGGGCAAATCCCATCTCATGTGTTACGATAACCATGGTCATTCCTGACTTGGCTAGATCTTGCATAACAGCCAATACCTCACCCACCATTTCAGGATCCAAGGCTGAAGTTGGCTCGTCAAAGAGTAAAACATCTGGTTCCATAGCCAACCCACGCGCGATAGCAATCCGTTGCTGCTGCCCACCTGACAAACTCTGTGGATAAGCGTCTGCCTTATCCGGCAAACCAACTTTTTCCAACAGCTCTTGAGCTCTCTTCTCAGCAACTGCCTTGCTTTCACCTTTGGTCTTGATAGGTGACAAGGTAATATTTTCCATCACAGTCATATTAGGAAAGAGATTAAATTGTTGGAAAACCATGCCCATCTTCTCACGCATGGCAAAGAGGTCATTCTTCTTGTCCGTAATATCGACTCCCTCAAAGATAACCTTCCCCTTGGTTGCTTCCTCCAACAAATTCATAGAGCGAAGCAAGGTAGATTTCCCGCTCCCCGAAGGACCGATGATAACGACAACTTCTCCTCTTTTAATCTCGAGGTTGATGCCCTTCAATACTTCATTCTTTCCAAAAGATTTATGTAAATTTTCAATTTTTATCAAGATTTCTGTCATTATTTCTTATCTCCTTGTCCCATATGTTTTTCAAAAGCTTTCAAGGCTACTGTCAGAATAGAGGTCATAATCAAGTAGTAAAATGCTGCAAATAAAAGTGGTGTTAAAGGTAGATAGGTTGTTGTAGAAACTGTTGTAGCCCCATTCCACAACTCCATGACCCCAATAGCTGATAAGAGGGAGCTGTCCTTGATAATGGTGATAAATTCGTTCCCCAATGCTGGCAAGATATTTTTGACTGCTTGTGGCAAAATCACATAACGCATCGCATTTTTAGGACGAATCCCTAAAGAATAGGCCGCCTCTAACTGCCCCTTAGGAACCGCATTAATCCCAGCACGAACAGTCTCAGAAACATAAGCACCACTGTTCATAGAAATAATCAAAATCCCTGGAATCAGACGAGAAAGATCAACACCCAAAATCCCAACCTGAATAGTCGGAGCATTGATGTGCATAAGAGCAAAGGTAATCATAATCTGAACCATCATCGGTGTCCCACGGAAAATCCAAACGTACAAGTTGGCCAGCCAAACAAGCGGTTTAAACTTTGAACGTTGCCCAAAAGCCAAGACAACCCCCAAAATGGTTCCCAAAATGACAACACAGATAGAAATAAGAACCGTCACAACAGCCCCATAGTTAAAATAAGGTAAATACTTAGGTAAAAAAGAAAAATTCATAGTCACACTGCTTTCTAAAATAGAATACTGTATGATTATAACGTATATTGAATTAAAATTCAAATCTTTTATCCAATTTATTTAAAAATCTTTAAACTAGCAGAATTAGCGAGAAATCTTAGTTTTTTTCTAGTCAAGTTGGCCTCCTTTATGGTAAAATAGTAACGATAAGAAATGAAGGAGAATCAAAATGGAATCACATTTGGTTAGAATCATCAACCGCCTTGAAGCAATGGCAAACGATGGCGGAAATTTAAAACGTAATTTTGAACGTGAAGGAGTTGTTGTTGCAGAAGTTGCGTACAGCCACGACGAAGAAAACGGCTCAATCTTTACCCTTCGTGACGTAGAAGCTCGCGAAACGTATACGTTTGATAGCATTGACTTAATTGCAATGGAGATTTACGAACTTCTCTACTAATCTAAAACAAGCTGGGATTGTCCCTGCATGTCTAACCAAAATCCTTTTTGTCTCACAAATAGGATTTTTTTATAGTCCAAATTCACAAAAATTTTCATTGTAACAACTTTTCAAAGCTGCAATCTTTTTACTTGCTTTACACCCCAATCCTGTTATAATGAGAGTATAGGAATTTGACTATTTTTGACCTTTAAACAGATCAGGATAAAGAAAGAAATGAGGTAGATGTATGCTTTGTCAAAACTGTAAAATCAACGACTCAACAATTCATCTTTACACCAATCTCAATGGAAAACAAAAACAAATTGACCTCTGTCAAAACTGCTACAAGATTATCAAAACAGATCCTAACAATAGCCTCTTCAAAGGTATGACGGATCTGAACAATCGTGACTTCGATCCCTTTGGTGATTTTTTCAATGACCTAAACAATTTCAGACCTTCTAGCAATACTCCTCCTATTCCCCCAACCCAATCAGGTGGAGGTTACGGTGGAAACGGCGGTTATGGTTCCCAAAATCGTGGTTCTGCTCAAACTCCACCAGCAAGCCAAGAAAAAGGCCTGCTGGAAGAATTTGGTATCAACGTAACTGAGATTGCCCGTCGTGGAGACATTGACCCCGTTATTGGGCGCGACAATGAGATTATCCGTGTCATCGAGATTCTCAATCGTAGAACCAAGAATAATCCTGTTCTTATCGGTGAACCGGGTGTCGGAAAAACGGCCGTTGTCGAAGGTCTAGCTCAGAAAATCGTTGATGGCGATGTTCCACATAAACTCCAAGGTAAACAAGTCATCCGTCTGGATGTGGTTAGCTTGGTGCAAGGAACGGGGATCCGTGGACAATTTGAAGAACGCATGCAAAAACTCATGGAAGAAATTCGCAAACGTGAGGACATCATCCTCTTTATCGATGAAATCCATGAAATTGTCGGTGCTGGTTCTGCGAGTGATGGTAATATGGACGCAGGAAATATCCTCAAGCCAGCCCTTGCTCGTGGGGAACTGCAACTGGTCGGCGCTACTACCCTCAATGAATACCGTATCATTGAAAAGGATGCTGCCCTCGAGCGTCGTATGCAGCCTGTCAAGGTTGATGAACCAACGGTGGAAGAAACAATCACTATCCTCAAAGGGATTCAAAAGAAATACGAAGACTACCACCACGTTCAATATACCGATGCTGCAATTGAAGCAGCTGCAACTCTTTCCAATCGTTACATCCAAGATCGCTTCTTACCTGACAAGGCCATTGACCTCCTAGATGAAGCTGGTTCTAAGATGAATTTGACCTTGAATTTTGTAGACCCTAAAGTCATTGATCAGCGCTTGATTGAGGCTGAAAATCTCAAGTCTCAAGCTACACGAGAAGAAGATTTTGAAAAAGCCGCCTACTTCCGTGACCAGATTGCCAAATATAAGGAAATGCAAAAGAAAAAGGTCACAGACCAGGATACTCCAATCATCAGTGAAAAAACCATTGAGCATATTATTGAGCAGAAAACCAACATCCCTGTTGGTGATTTAAAAGAGAAAGAACAATCTCAACTCATCCATCTAGCCGAAGATCTCAAGTCTCATATTATTGGCCAAGATGATGCAGTCGATAAGATTGCTAAGGCTATTCGCCGTAATCGTGTCGGTCTTGGTACGCCTAACCGTCCAATTGGAAGCTTCCTCTTTGTCGGACCAACTGGGGTCGGTAAGACAGAACTTTCCAAACAATTAGCTATCGAACTCTTTGGTTCTGCTGATAGTATGATTCGCTTTGATATGAGTGAATACATGGAAAAACACAGTGTGGCTAAGTTGGTCGGCGCTCCTCCAGGTTATGTTGGCTATGATGAGGCTGGTCAATTAACTGAAAAAGTTCGCCGCAATCCATATTCTCTCATCCTTCTCGATGAAGTGGAAAAAGCTCACCCAGATGTTATGCACATGTTTCTACAAGTCTTGGACGATGGTCGTTTGACAGATGGGCAAGGACGGACCGTTAGCTTCAAGGATGCCATCATTATCATGACCTCAAATGCAGGTACAGGTAAGTCTGAAGCCAACGTTGGATTTGGGGCTACTAGAGAAGGACGTACCAACTCTGTTCTCGGTGAACTCGGCAACTTCTTTAGCCCAGAGTTTATGAACCGTTTTGATGGCATTATCGAATTTAAGGCTCTCAGCAAGGATAATCTCCTTCAGATTGTCGAGCTCATGCTAGCAGATGTTAACAAGCGCCTCTCTAGCAACAACATTCATTTGGATGTAACTGACAAGGTCAAGGAAAAGCTGGTTGACCTAGGTTATGATCCAAAAATGGGAGCACGCCCACTTCGTCGGACTATTCAAGACTATATTGAGGACGCAATCACTGACTACTACCTTGAAAATCCAAGCGAAAAAGACCTCAAAGCAGTTCTGACTAGCAAGGGAAACATTCAAATTAAGTCTGCCAAAAAAGTTGAAGTAAAAACTTATGAAAAAGAAGTATAAATCCTATAGAAAAGGAGTAGAAAATGAAAATTTTCTGCTCTTTTTACTAAAATAACTATAAGTTCTTGACAGCTCTGCCTTTGTCCATTATGATAATAATAAAGATACTAGATAATGAGGAAAATGCAATGGCAAACCCAACTTTCGGAGAAAAAAAAGCAAATACAGACTATGTTGCACGCTATGGAGTGTATGCAGTTATCCCTGACGCTAAACAAAAACAAATTGTTCTTGTTCAAGCACCTAATGGCGCTTGGTTCCTACCAGGTGGCGAAATTGAAGCAGGTGAAAATCATCAGGAAGCCCTAAAGCGTGAATTGATTGAAGAGCTTGGTTTCACAGCTGAAATTGGTACCTATTATGGACAGGCTGATGAATACTTCTACTCTCGTCATCGTGATACCTACTACTACAATCCTGCCCACCTCTATGAAGCGACTTCTTTCAAAGAAGTGCAAAATCCACTAGAAGACTTTAATCATATTGCCTGGTTCCCTATTGACGAGGCTATCCAAAATCTTAAACGTGGTAGCCATAAATGGGCCATCCAATCTTGGAAAAAACAGCATAAGATTGACTAATACTCTTCGAAAATCTCTTCAAACCACGTCAGCGTCGCCTGACCGTAGATATGGTCACTGACTTCGTCAGTCTTATCTACAACCTCAAAACTGTGTTTTGAGCAACCTGCGGCTAGCTTCCTAGTTCGCTCTTTGATTTTCATTGAGTATAAATCAAGCGACTTTATTCAAAAAGTGCTATAATAGAATTAGAAAATCGGAGGAAATATTATGAAGCTTATCAATACGACAAACTCACACTCGCAACTTGTAAAAAATCAGCTAGAAAGTACCGATGCAACCCTTGTTGAGGTTTATTCTGCAGGGAATACAGATGTTATTTTTACCCAAGCGCCGCTTCACTATGAAATCCTCATCTCAAACAAACACCGTGCTATTCGTGAGCCTGAAATCGAAACCATTCAAGAATTTTTCTTGAAACGTAAAATTGATAAGGACTCTATTGATGAAGCCAATATCAAGACACTCTACTCAGAGAAATTGATTGGAATTTCAATCCCAATCCAGTGAGGAAATTGAGTAAAAACTCTACTTGAGCGAAAGTCCAATAAGTCTTCCCACAATAAAACGCATAGTATTGAGGTACACTGTACACTCGCTATTATGCGTTTTTATATAGTAGATTGAAACTATAATAGTACACCTCTACTTCTAAAACATTGTTAGAAATCGATTTGACTGTCCTGATCGATTTGTCCTATTCTTATTTCATTTTATAGTCATTTAGTTTTAAAAAGCATTCCAAACATTCAAAAATAGTTGGGACTTCCCTTAATAAATCTGTTCCTTTCTTTTTCAAGATAGCCCAAGCTTACTCAATAGGATTCAAATC
>NZ_VMMW01000089.1:0-33564 GCF_013277425.1 Streptococcus sp. 79 | reverse complement strand
AAAAGAGAAAGACTTGACCTGAGAAAGGATCCAATTCAAAGTGGGTTTTAATGAGATAAGCCAGTGAATCAATGCCTTGTCTCATATCCGTTTTCCCACATACGAGATAGACCTGCCCTAGGCTAGATAGATGAATTGTCATAGAGCAACACCTTATCCAAAAGCTCTTCTATCATTTCGAGATTGTGGAATCTCTACAGGAACAATAGGTTGTGGCATTAAAATATCCTCCAATAGTTTTACTTTACTAATAGTATACAGGAGGTCTTCCATGAATGATAGATACCTTGTTATGACGCACTGACTTTAGAATAGTACGTTATAGATGTTAAAATATTTCTAGAAATTAATTTGACTTTCCTAATCGATTTGTTCACATCTTGTTTTAATCTACTATATATAGGGTACCTGAAAGGCTATCATCGGACAAAATAAAGAAGGCATGATATAATATAAGGTAGATTTTTATGTCATAAAACAAGAGGTGTTTGGACATCATTCATTTTAAAACTCTATATGTTCAAACGATAGTAAAATAAAATAGGGGATCTAAACCCTTGCTACGAAAGGAAAAAAACTCAATGGCTACTATTCAATGGTTTCCTGGTCACATGTCTAAAGCGCGTCGACAGGTTCAGGAAAATTTAAAATTTGTTGATTTTGTGACGATTTTAGTTGATGCACGCTTACCTCTATCTAGTCAAAATCCTATGTTGACCAAGATTGTTGGTGATAAACCAAAACTCTTGATTTTAAACAAGGCCGACTTGGCTGATCCAGCAATGACCAAGGAATGGCGTCAGTATTTTGAATCACAAGGAATCCAGACGCTAGCTATCAACTCCAAAGAGCAAGTGACTGTAAAAGTTGTAACAGATGCTGCTAAGAAGCTCATGGCTGATAAGATTGCTCGCCAGAAAGAACGTGGGATTCAGATTGAAACCTTGCGTACCATGATTATCGGGATTCCAAACGCTGGTAAATCAACTCTGATGAACCGTTTGGCTGGTAAAAAGATTGCTGTTGTTGGAAACAAGCCAGGGGTCACAAAAGGTCAACAATGGCTTAAAACCAATAAAGATCTGGAAATCTTGGATACACCGGGGATTCTCTGGCCTAAGTTTGAGGATGAAACTGTTGCACTTAAGTTGGCATTGACTGGAGCTATCAAGGATCAGTTGCTTCCTATGGATGAGGTTACCATTTTTGGTATCAATTATTTCAAAGAACATTATCCAGAAAAGCTGGCTGAACGCTTCAAACAAATGAAAATTGAAGAAGAAGCGCCTGTGATTATTATGGATATGACCCGCGCCCTCGGTTTCCGTGATGACTATGACCGTTTTTACAGTCTCTTCGTGAAGGAAGTCCGTGATGGAAAACTCGGTAACTATACCTTAGATACATTGGAAGACCTCGATGGCAACGATTAAAGAAATCAAAGAACTCCTTGTGACAGTCAAGGAGTTAGAAAGCCCTATTTTTTTAGATCTTGAAAAGGATAATCGCTCTGGAGTTCAAAAAGAAATTAGCAAGCGTAAAAAAGCCATTCAGGCTGAATTGGATGAAAATTTGCGTTTGGAATCTATGCTTTCCTATGAAAAGGAAATTTACAAGCAAGGAGTGATCTTGATAGCAGGTGTTGACGAGGTCGGCCGAGGTCCTCTGGCTGGGCCAGTAGTCGCTGCAGCCGTTATTTTACCTCAAAATTGTAAGATTAGAGGCCTCAATGACAGCAAGAAAATTCCTAAAAAGAAACATCTGGAGATTTTCCAAGCAGTTCAAGACCAAGCCTTGTCAATTGGCGTTGGTATCATGGATAATCAGGTCATCGACCAAGTCAATATCTACGGAGCAACTAAACTGGCCATGCAGGAAGCAATCTCCCAGCTCAGTCCTCAACCTGAGCACCTCCTGATAGATGCCATGAAACTGGAATTGCCCATTTCACAAACTGCCATCATCAAAGGTGATGCTAATTCCCTCTCTATCGCAGCAGCTTCTATAGTAGCCAAGGTGACCCGTGATGAATTGATGAAGGAATACGATCAGCGGTTTCCTGGCTATGATTTCGCTACTAATGCAGGATATGGAACAGCTAAACACCTAGAAGGACTCGAAAAACTAGGAGTTACCCCAATTCACCGAACCAGCTTTGAACCTGTTAAATCACTGGTTTTAGGTAAAAAAGAAAGTTAATTGAAAGGAAATACCATGGAGGAACAGTCGGAAATAGTCCGTTCTAAGAAAGAATTCGCCTTTGCATCCAGCACTATCCTATCCCAAGTTGGTCGAGGAATCATTGTCGGCCTCGTCGTTGGAATTATCGTCGGATCCTTTCGTTTCTTAATTGAAAAGGGCTTCCACCTGATACAAGGACTTTATCAAGATCAAGGGCACCTAGTGCGCAATCTTTTTGTACTGGTTTTGTTTTATATACTCATCTGTTGGCTCAGTGCTAAATTAACTCGATCAGAAAAAGATATCAAAGGCTCAGGAATTCCGCAAGTCGAAGCCGAACTGAAAGGCCTCATGTCCCTCAACTGGTGGGGCGTTCTTTGGAAAAAATATGTGCTAGGAATGCTTGCTATTGCCAGCGGCCTTATGCTGGGGCGTGAAGGGCCAAGTATCCAACTGGGAGCAGTTGGTGGTAAAGGAATTGCCAAGTGGCTCAAATCCAGTCCAGTAGAGGAACGTTCCTTAATTGCCAGTGGAGCTGCAGCAGGTTTAGCCGCAGCCTTTAATGCACCAATAGCAGGCCTCCTCTTTGTAGTAGAAGAAGTTTATCACCATTTTTCGCGCTTTTTCTGGGTTTCTACACTAGCAGCCAGCATCGTAGCAAACTTTGTGTCTCTACTCATGTTCGGTTTGACACCAGTATTGGATATGCCAGATAACATTCCTCTCATGACCCTAGATCAATACTGGATTTATCTTGTGATGGGAATTTTCCTTGGATTTTCCGGTTTTCTCTATGAAAAAGCTGTGCTCGATGTCGGTAGACTTTATGATTGGATTGGTCAAAAAATCCATTTGGATAGAGCTTATGATCCAATTCTTGCTTTTATTCTCATCATACCAGTCGGAATTTTTTTACCCCACGTCCTTGGTGGTGGAAATCAGCTTGTTCTTTCCTTAACTGAGCAAGATTTTAGTTTCCAAGTTCTATTAGCTTACTTTTTAATTCGCTTTATCTGGAGCATGATTAGTTATGGAAGTGGTCTTCCAGGAGGCATTTTCCTACCAATTTTGGCGCTTGGTTCCTTACTTGGTGCCCTAGTTGGTGTTATCTGCGTCAATCTTGGACTTGTCAGTCAAGAGCAATTCCCTATATTTGTCATTCTAGGAATGAGTGGCTATTTTGGAGCAATATCAAAAGCTCCCTTAACTGCCATGATCCTCGTAACTGAGATGGTAGGAGATATCCGCAACCTCATGCCACTTGGTCTTGTCACTCTTGTTTCTTATATTATCATGGATTTGCTCAAGGGTACACCAGTCTATGAAGCCATGCTGGAAAAAATGCTTCCAGAAGAAGTATCCAGTGAAGGAGAAGTTACCCTTATCGAAATACCAGTTTCTGATAAAATTGCTGGGAAACAAGTTCATGAACTCAACTTACCACACAACGTCCTCATCACTACCCAAGTCCATAATGGAAAGAGCCAAACAGTTAACGGCTCAACCAGAATGTATCTGGGTAATATGATTCACCTGGTTATTCCAAAAAGTGAAATTGGAAAAGTCAAAGATTTGTTGTTGTAGAGTTTGTTTACATAATATAAATTATGTAAACAGCTGACCTGATTTATTTAGAAAACCGATTCTCAGCAATGAGATCGGTTATTTTTTACTGATGAGGAATTTTACATACAAATAATTGAACTTTGGTAAAATAAGACTATAATTAAGTTAGAAATGATAAAGCATAAAGCTAGAAAGGAGTTTACTGTATCAAATCTGTACAGTAAGATTAAAATCATGAAAAAGAAAACAATAGCAATTATACAATGTATTTTGTATCTCATAGCTCCTTATATAGCTCTTCAGTTGTGTAGTATTAACAGAAGTTTAATGGGTGAGTTCTTTATGATTTTCTTTATTCTGTTGACTATTTCATTCTGGTTTAGTATTTGGAAACTAGAAAAAGCACTAGCTAATGATTCTCAATAGAAACTCCAAAGACTTAGATCTGTTTTACTCAGGTCTAAGTCTTCTTTAAAAAGCTCCATATCATCTTTCCGAAAAACTATAATTTTCTTGAAAAATAAATAAGTCCATGCTATACTACTAATAGACTTATTTATGGAGAAAATACATGAAACGTGAGATTTTACTGGAACGAATCGACAAACTAAAACAAATCATGCCCTGGTATATTCTTGAATACTACCAATCTAAGCTTGCTGTTCCTTACAGTTTTACAACCTTGTACGAATACCTCAAGGAATATGATCGATTTTTCAGCTGGGTTTTGGAGTCTGGTATCTCAAACGCTGATAAAATGTCTAATATTCCTTTATCTGTCTTGGAAAACATGTCAAAGAAAGATATGGAGGCTTTTATCCTTTATCTTCGAGAACGTCCTTTGCTGAATGCCAATACAAGCAAACAAGGTGTTTCTCAGACAACTATCAATCGAACCTTATCAGCACTTTCTAGTCTTTATAAGTATTTGACTGAGGAGGTTGAAAACGATCAAGGGGAACCTTATTTCTATCGTAATGTAATGAAGAAAGTTTCAACCAAAAAAAAGAAAGAAACACTTGCTGCTAGAGCTGAAAACATCAAGCAAAAACTCTTTTTAGGTGATGAAACAGAAGGTTTTCTAACTTATATTGACCAAGAGTACCCACAACAGCTTTCAAATCGAGCTCTCTCATCATTCAACAAAAATAAAGAACGAGATTTAGCCATTATTGCCCTTCTCTTGGCATCGGGTGTTCGCTTATCTGAAGCTGTTAATCTGGATTTAAGAGATCTCAATCTAAAAATGATGGTTATTGATGTCACTCGAAAAGGTGGCAAACGCGATTCGGTCAATGTTGCTGCCTTTGCTAAGCCTTATTTAGAGAATTATCTGGCCATTCGAAATCAACGCTATAAGACGGAAAAAACAGACACAGCCCTCTTTTTGACACTCTATAGAGGTGTTCCCAATCGTATTGACGCTTCCAGCGTTGAGAAAATGGTTGCTAAATACTCAGAGGACTTCAAAGTCCGTGTAACACCCCATAAACTGCGCCATACCCTAGCAACTAGGCTCTATGATGCTACTAAATCGCAAGTTTTGGTCAGTCACCAGCTAGGACATGCCAGTACACAAGTCACTGACCTCTATACTCATATCGTCAATGATGAACAAAAGAATGCCTTGGATAGTTTATAATTTTACGTAATATAACTTATGTAAAATTTTTATCAAGAAAAGAAGCTGCTAAAAATAAGCAACTTCTTTTCTTGATATCTGATACCAGTAAAGTAGCGTGGAATATCAATTGTTTCTATATTTTTGAAATTCTCATTTGCCTACTACTAATTTAACTATAGCAAAAATAATGCAGATAAGGAAGGATATTTTTGCTTGTAGGAATTTTAAAAATCAAGCTTTTCTGGATTCAAATCTCTTCATAATCGCAGTTAAACGCCAACGGTAGAGAGCCCCGCTCACGATTAAACTAATAATCAAACCAATCCAGTAAGAATAAGCTCCAAAATCTGTTAGAGAGTCGAATACCATAGCTACTGGGAGTGTCACCCCCCAATAACCAACCAAACCAAGGTAAAAAGGAATAACGGTATCCTTATACCCCCGTAAAATTCCCTGAAGAGGTGCTGCAAAGGTATCTGCTAACTGGAAGAAAAGACTGTAAGTCAAAAAACGTGCTGTCAAATCGATAAATTCTGGGTTGTTACCATAAAGACTAGCCACACTTCCCCTAAAAATGTAAAGGAAGGATAAGGTGAAGACCGCAAAAATGAGGGCTGTCCATCTTCCTAGACCAATATAGGTTTTCGCATCATCAAATCGCTTGGCTCCCACTTCATAGGAAACGACAATAGCCATAGCAGATGAGATACTCATAGGAAAGGCGTACATGAGACTTGAAAAGTTCATAGCTGACTGGTGACTAGCGATAATCAAGGACGAGAACTTAGCCATAATCAAGCCAACCACGGAAAAGATAGCCACCTCAGCAAATACAGTCCCCCCAATAGGCAGACCTAAACGAACTCCTTCCTTGATTTTATCCATATTAAGCGGAATTCGTTTCTCAAGATGTAGAGCCTTGAGCTTCTCCTGTTTAAATAGAACCAGAACAGAAATCCCCAGCAAGACCCAGTAGGCCAAGGATGTTCCTAAACCAGCACCAGCACCTCCCAGTTCTGGAACACCAAAGGCCCCGTAAATCAAGAGATAGTTAAATCCACTATTGAGAGGAAGCAACAAAAGCATGAGATACATGGACAACTTAGTCAACCCCAGCGAATCCAGCAAGGAACGAATGACACTAAAGAGCAACAAGGGGATAATTCCAATAGATAAAAACCAGAGATAACGAACTGCTACTGCCGCCACTGGTGCTTCTAGTCCAAGATGATTCAAGATTGGTGGTGCCAGGAAAATTACCATCCCCAGCAAGACCACAGATAGTCCCAAAGCCAAATAGATAAATTGGTAAAAATCAGACGCAACTTCTTCCTTTTTACCACTACCAAGATGGTGACCAATGATAGGCACCAGGGCTGACACAATCCCTGTTAGGAATGTAAAAAAAGGATTCCAGATACTGGTCGCCATAGACACACCAGCCAAGTCCATGGTATTGTATTGGCCTGTCATTGCAGTGTCAACAAAAGAGGCAGAATAATTGGCAAATTGGTAGATTAGGATTGGGAAGAAAATTTTTAAAAATAATACTAACTTCTCTTGTAAACACTTTGTCTTATACATACTTCTCTTTCTATTCTGATTTATCTAAACCAAAGAGTTTCAGACCATAGTTTTTCAAACTTAGCGGAGGATTATTAGATTTTGAAGTAGTATGCCAACACGCACATGTACGACAATAATAGCTTCTAACTAAACCTCCATTATCATATTGAACCGCATGGTCAGCTTTTTCTTTAGTTTCATATTGAATTTTAGAACGATTAGCTGCGGGACAGTAAATTCCACTATTAGATTTCGCTTGTCTCTCCCTACGTTTTCGAAAATAATTCATATTCTAACTCCTATCAAGCTTGATAGACAATTTGTCCCTTACAGATGGTATATTTAACCTGCCCTTTTAAGGTTTCACCGATAAAGGGTGAATTAGTCGCTTTGGAAGCAAAATGGGAGTCCACAAGACGGTCATCCTTAGCATCAAAAATAGTGATGTCCGCTGGACCATTCTCAGCCAAGTAACCTGCTTCAAAGTTATAAAGTTTGGCTGGGTTGTAGGTCATCTTTTCAAGCAATTCCATCAAGGTCAATTCCCCAGCTTCTACCAAATAAGTTAAACCGAGGGAAAGAGATGTTTCCAAACCAGTCATACCAGATGGCGCTTTGGTAATATCCTCAATGTTTTTCTCATCTGCATGATGAGGCGCATGGTCAGTTGCGATAACTGTGATGACGCCTGATTTGAGGCCTTCGATAACGGCACGACGGTCTGATTCCAAACGAAGTGGAGGATTCATCTTAGCATTGCTACCTTGTGTCAAAAGGAGCGATTCAGTCTTAGAAAAATGCTGTGGCGCTACTTCTGCTGTGACTTGCGCACCCAAACCTTGAGCAAACTCCACTACTTTAACACTTTCTTCCTTAGACAAATGCTGGATGTGAACATGGGCCTTAGTTGCATAGGCAATCATGACATCACGCGCCATCATAGCATACTCAGCCACCCCAGTCGCACCGCAGATATGGAAATGTTCTTTAGCGATATTTTCATTAAAGCCAAGAATCCCATTCAAACCTGGATCTTCCTCATGAAGACTAATAAAGGTATTAAGCTTTTTAGCTTCTTCCATAGCTTCCTTGACAACTTTACTGCTTTCAAGCGGAATACCGTCGTCTGAGAAACCAACCGCACCAGCTGCTAAAAGTGCCTGAAAGTCTGTCAAATCTTGGCCATTAAAGTTTTTAGTAATGGTCGCAACCGTCTTAACATTAATCTTTTCTTTGGCAGCTGAATCCAGAACTTCTTTTAAAGTCTCTACATCCGAGATAGTTGGACTGGTATTAGCCATCATAACAACCGTTGTAAAACCACCTGCAGCGGCTGCTAGGGCACCAGTATGAATGTCTTCTTTATGAGTTTGACCAGGTTCACGGAAATGAACGTGAATGTCAACCAAGCCAGGAGCAACTACTAGACCACTAGCATCAATCGTTTCTGCTCCTTCTTCCGTGATCTCAGACGCAATTTTGACAATTTTCCCATCTTGAACTAAAACATCACACACTTGATCCAAACTAGACTTGGGATCCATTACACGACCATTTTTGATTAGTAGCATATGCTTTCTCCTTTATTCATAGAAATCAACTTGGGTATCCAACAATTTATCCCCATCATAAACAAACTTGGCTGAAAAGAAGGGTTTATCCTCTAAAAGCCACTTAACAAAGATATGGTCACCTTCCCAAGTTGGCTTACTCAAAACCTCATCATAGGGAACCCATTCTAGCGTTCCCTCGTTACAGTCAATCAAGTCACCCTCAAACTCTGTCACCTTAAAAACATAGGTGTACCAGTCTAAATCTGGTGTAAATTCAGGAAAAGTGATAACACCTTTTAGAACTGGCTTGGCTTTGAGTCCTGTTTCTTCAAGGATTTCACGCGCCGCGCATTCCTGAGGAGTCTCACCACGCTCTAGCTTGCCACCCACACCAATCCATTTCCCTTCATGGACATCATTGGGTTTCTTATTACGGTGGAGCATGAGCAGTTCTTTCCCGTTATCAATGTAGCAAATCGTCGCTAACTGAGGCATATTTTCTCCTTATCTAAGCCAATCGATTGGCTCTTGTCCTGTCTCTTTTAAGAATGCATTGGCCTTGGAAAAAGGGTTGGAACCCCAAAATCCTCTATAAACTGACAAAGGACTGGGATGGGCTGATTCAATAATCAAGTGGTTAGGATTGGTAACCAAGGTCTTCTTCTTGCGTGCATAAGCTCCCCAGAGTACAAAAACAACTGGTCTATCTAAATGATTAACCACCTGAATCACAGCATCCGTAAAAGGCTCCCATATCTGCCCAGCATGACCATTGGCCTGCCCAGCAGGAACCGTCAAGCAAGCATTGAGAAGCAAGACTCCTTGCTCAGCCCAAGACGTTAAATCATGAGATTTCTTAACTCCGATGTCATCTGCTAATTCTTTCAAGATATTTTGCAAGGATGGCGGAGCTGGGATAGAGTCAGGTACGGAAAAACTCAAGCCCTGCGCTTGACCATGCCCGTGATAGGGGTCTTGCCCTAGAATCACCACCTTAACCTCTTCAAGCGGTGTTGTCAATAGAGCCTGAAAAACCTTTTCTTTGGGCGGATAAATAGTCCCCTGAGAATAGACCTGCTCCATAAACTGATTGATTTTCCCAAAATAACCCTCAGGTAATTGCGCCTTAATCAAAGCATGCCAAGACGAGTGTTCCATAGCCAACTCCTTCGTTTTTACTGCCTCTATTATAGCAAAAAGTGGCTTTCTAAACCACTTTTTACAGTTTATCTAAACAATCCAGCAAGTCTCGGTAAGAATGGACTTCGTAGGTTGGCTGGGCTTGTGTGGGATTTTCGAGTTGATGAGGATTGTACCAAATCGTGTCAATCCCAGCATTATTGCCACCTTGAATGTCGGCGGTTAGGGAATCTCCAATCATCAGCGTCTTTTCTTTGCTAAATCCAGCAATCTGTTGGCCAATCTTTTCATAAAAGAGAGCATCAGGCTTTTGTGTTTGCAATTGTTCAGAGATAAAGACTTGATTAAAATAAGGTGCCAGACCAGATTGAGCCAAACGTCCCGTCTGAATAGCAGTAATCCCATTTGTCGCAGCATATAAGTCATAATCACGCTCGATGAGACTATCTAAAAGTTCATGAGCACCTGAAAAAGCTTGCCCTTGCTGGGATAGGTAAAACTGGTAACGCTGGGCTAGAAAACTACCGTCTTTTCCCTGTCCAAAATGAGCAAATAAACGAGAAAAGCGCGTGTTAACCAGCTCTGGTTTACTGATTTTCTTTTGCTCTAAGTCCTTCCAGAGAGCCTTGTTCATAGGGACATAATAGTCTTTATAAGCCTGAATATCTGCAACCCCTTCTTCTTTTAGAAGTTGTGTCAAAGCCACATCCTCAGCAGCATCAAAATCAAGTAAGGTGTGGTCGAGGTCGAAGAGTAGAAATTTGTAGGACAATTTGGTGTTTTCCTTTCTAAGATAAACAACTTTCACTTCAGCCAGCTGTTTAATGTAAAAACTTAAAAGTGGTATAGTATCACAAAGAATAATCGTTCCAATTGATTAACTAATTCATACTATTCTAGTCAAGTTTATTTTTATTATAGAGAAATCTTCTATAAATTCGAGCAATAGTTAAAATACATACAAATATGACTCCCAAAATAGATAATACTATCTTCACAAAACTCATTTCCAAACCTATGACATATATATAAAAAAGAGGGGCTAATCCTACACATAGAGACAATAGATAACTACTAAATCTTATCTCTCCGATACCAGCAAAAAAATGTTTCATTTAAAATATCCCAATTTTACCTTTCATCTTTATAATCCACTAACAAATCTATTGACTTCTCATTTTTTTGAAAAATCTTGACAACAAATTTACTCCACTTAATGCTACTAAGACTTCAATGGGCAAAAAATAGTAATTCCATATCAAATGAGAAATCAGCAATGTTAGAAATAGTATACAGTCAATATAACCATTCTGAAAATACTCTGTAATTACATAATACAGAAACACCACAACCATCAAAATTAAAACAACCATCATAATGCTATCATCCTGTTCTTAATTTATTGTCACTTTTTCCATCCCATTCATCAATAGCATTAAAAATCCAATCAATAAATGATTACCTACTCACTAATTCTATTTCCAAAATTTAATTTTTTGGGGGATTTAGTAACGCAATTCCAATTAGCAATACACCTAATATAAATAAAAGTATTTCCCAAAATTTATTCTCAGTTTTAATAAAAGGTATAAGATACATGCTGACTAATATGGAACTTGCTCCTAAAAGAGCAAAGACCACTCTGACTCTATCACTTAGTTTAAACATATTTAATTCCCCATAAAATAAGCAGTGGCTATGTTTACTGTAACATTCCCCCGTCTTTATGTAGGGATAATCCCCCATCAAGACACCTCATCTCTTCTTACTCAATAGCAGCATAATTATTTGGTAATACGAGTTTCATAAGATTTCTCCTCTTTAACGTTGCATGGTTAGGATAGTTCTCTAATCAGTAATCGTTGACTGCGTTTAAAGCACTTTGTTACCTAGATAAAATACCCTTTCTCTACCTGATTTGATTTTAAAGAGAACTAAGATTTAACCATATCTATCTCACTTCTTATTTTTAAATAACTCATACTCTTTTTCTCTGATAAAGGGAAGTGAGAAATTAGAAAAAATTAGTAGAATTGAAAACAGATATTCGTCTTTTTGTATCACTAAAACATAACCTAAAAATATATAGACTATCAAATCTAATACAAACAGAGAAAATATCCTCCTTTTCATCATCTCACTTGAATTAAAGATTCTGTTTAATAGAAATTTTATCGTAGTATCTACACAAATTTTTATCAAAAAGATAAGAATCAATACACAATTATCAACTGTACTATGAAGAATAAATGGAAATATAGTTAATATAAAACTAGAAATCTCTAAATATTTTATCCAAGGAGATTGAGACATCTTACTTTTAAACTGACTGATTTTCCTATATTCACTAGCTAATCTAGTATCAAAATCTTTACCAATTATATTAAAGATTAAGAACTCCAGGATAAAAATACTGATTAATACAATATAAGTAAAAACCTTTCCTGGGAAATATTTATTGATTAAAATCGGGAAACTCATTAACAGAATCGAATTTATGGCTAGACAGATAGATACTATTTTATTTTTCACTGAATATATAGGGAGCGATACTATCGAATAGAGAAACGCTAAAAAAATAAGCAAGAAATACTCTGTGCTGCTCATTAGCGGCGCCCTTAATGATAAAAATAGATAGGCACCCCACACGATGATATGCGCTTTACGAATTGACTCTAAACTACTCATCTACCTACTCCTAAATCTATTTTTAGTTCACATTCTCTTTCCAACAAGTCATAAACGTTTCATGATATTTCTTTCTTCTACATTAGATAAAGTCGAAATACATTGTTAACAAATGAAAATATAATGATAAGGCTTTCTTTTACTTTAGACTACCATAAAACAAGGAATCTTTCAACAAAATTCATTGGCAAACTACTATTCTATACAATTGACAGCTCAAATCGTTCAGAATAGAACAATCCTAACTATCGAATACCCTAACTTCATAAATATCCATGTGATTCTAGGTCTAGAATTCCTATAAACTAAATGTTTTCGTACTCTTCTAAGTAATTGATTGCCTTAAACTTTAATTTTTGAAGGATTCTAAAGCTAGAATAGTCTCATCACAATCAGTTTTGAATGATTCACAATTTAGAAACACTATAGCTTTACTCTTGTTAAAATAAAAAGGAACTGCCCAAAGCAATCCCTTTTTATTTACTTAAAATTTGATAGTTGAGATAATCAATAGCCCACCTATAAAAAGTGTTATAGTAAAATTCCTTATTTATTGATTTCAAGCTCCGACAACTGTGTTTGAATAACTGACAGTTCTGCACCAGCCTGAAGAAGAGCAGCTGCAGTATAAGCACCTTCTACAATTGGAACCCTATTGATGATGATACTTTTATCACTGAAATCAGCCACCATTTCTAAGTTCATTTTAGCAGAACCCAGGTCAAAAAAGGCTAATAAGGTATCTGCTGGATTTTCGGAAACAACCCTATCTACTTGATCAAAACTTGTTCCAATTCCTCCATCTTCGGTTCCTCCTACATAAGTAATTGGAACATCTTTAGCTACTTCACTAATCAGTTCAACGACACCTTCTGCAATGTTTTTGGAATGTGAAACGATAACAAGACCAATACTTCCCATTAAACCACCCCAGTTTCTAAAAGAGCAGTAAAGAGTAATCCTGATGAGAATGATCCAGGATCAATATGTCCAAGAGAACGTTCTCCTACATAAGACGCCCTTCCTTTAGTTGCAAGTAAATCTTTGGTAGCATTCACTACCTTATCAATAACCTCTTGAGTCAATTGACCAGCAGACAAAGCAGCAATAACAGGAGTCCAAACATCAACCATTGTCTTTTCTCCAATTTCTGCTTTCCCACGTTTGATAATCATATCCAAACCACTTTGTAAGATTTCTTCTAATTTCGAATTTGAATCAGCCTTGGCCATGCCCATAAAAGCAGAGCCATACAAGGGACCAGAAGCACCGCCTACCTTACTCAGTAATTGCATTGAGACAAGTTTAAACACATCACTGCTTGTTTCAAATTGCTTTCCTTCTAAGTTTTCCATAACTGCAGCCATTCCACGCGCCATATTTCCACCGTGGTCTCCATCTCCTATAGGAGTGTCTAGCTCACTAAGGTAATCTTTCTGTTCTTGAATCTTTTCATTAAAAAGCTTCATCCATTCAAGAGCTTGTTCAGCATTCATGCGACATTTCCTCCTTGAATTTTACCAAGCTGGTGTAGTAACAGGTGCATTTAGAGCAGCCAACCACTCATCATCTGCCAATCGAATCAATGTTAATGACAAACCAGCCATATCGATTGAAGTCATATAGTTTCCAATTTTCTTAAATGCCAACTCAACACCTTTTTCATGGAGTAATTTAGCCACATCATTTGCAAATACGTATTGCTCCATAAGTGGTGTGCTTCCTAAACCATTGATGAGAAGCCCATAGCGTTCACCAGCTTTAAGTTGGAAACCTTCAGATAATTTTTCAACCAATTCTGAAGCCAATTGTGCTGAGGGTTGCATTTTCTCTTTCTTATATCCTGGCTCACCGTGAATACCAACTCCATATTCAAATTCATCATCTTCTAGAACAAAACCTGGTTTCCCAACCTCAGGAACGGTTGCTCCAGACAAGGCCAACCCAATTGTTTTAATTTCTAAGACAAGTTTGTCAGCTAAGTCCTTCATTTCAGATAATGATTTACCAGAACGAGCCGCATCACCCAAAATTTTATGGACTAATATAGTACCTGCAACACCACGACGCCCTTGGGTATAGAGACTATTTTCAACAGCGATATCATCATCGACTACAACACTTGCTACATCAATACCTTCCATTTCAGCAAGTTCTTGTGCAATTTCAAAGTTCATAATGTCACCAGAATAGTTCTTGATGACCATGAAAACTCCAGCACCTTCATCAGCCGCCTTAATGGCTTCTAAAATTTGATCCGGAGTAGGTGAAGTGAAGACTGCTCCACAAATGGCAGCAGACAACATTCCATCTCCTACAAATCCAGCATGACTGGGTTCATGTCCTGAACCTCCACCTGAAATGAGTCCAACTTTTCCTGTCTTTTCTGCCTTTCTAACGATAACATCAAAACCATCTAAGCGTTGAACCAAGTCATCATGCATGAATGACAACCCCTGCAACATTTCATCAACAACTTGTGTCTGTTCATTTATAATTTTTTTCATGAGAAACTCCTTTCGGCATGTATCTTTGTTTTCGCTTTCATTATATACTTTTTATTGCTGGATGATAAGGGACAGATTCTATTATTTGTCCCCTTTTAAACCCGTTTCAAACATTTTTTTGGTAAAATGAAGGAAGTAAAAGAAAGGCTTCCTATGGCATCATCACTCATTACAAAAAAACGGATTGCCAAGGCATTTAGAGACCTATTAGCTACTAGAGAATTTGATAAAATCTCCATTGTAGATATCATGGAATCAGCTGGCATTCGTAGACAGACCTTTTATAATCACTTTCTTGACAAATATGAACTGTTAGACTGGATATTTGAAACTGACTTAACCGAGTATATCACCAATAACTTGGACTTCATTTCAGGCCAAAAACTATTACAAGAATTATTTCTTTATTTCGAACAAGAGCGTGATTTTTATATTCAACTTTTTGATATTCAAGGGCAAAATAACTTCTATGACCACTTTATCAGCTACTGTCGCTTGCTTGTATCAAAAATTTTAAGAGAATATGGTCAGATTGATAGCGATTCATCCGCTTATACTTGTTTTTTGCTAGACTACCATTCACATGCTCTAGCAGAAATCGTGAAGGCTTACGTCAATAAAAAAAGTCCAGTTCCACAGCCAGACTTTCTCATCATGACAATTATTGGAAAGAGGCCACAATGACATTTATTTCAAATCATAAACAGAAAATTATTTCAAGTTACATTTCGGCAGCTGTCAGCAGTCATCCTAAATTAGAAAAGCACCCTACCTTACCATTAGTCTATCAAAAAAATCGCAATCCTCATCAGGTTCCAATATTGTCGGGTGGAGGTTCCGGTCACGAACCTGCGCATATTGGATATGTGGGAGAAGGAATGCTTACTGCTGCTATCTATGGCCAATTATTTACTCCTCCTACAAGAACTGAAATCTTAGAGTCCATTCGTTTTTTAAACAATGGTCACGGTGTCTTCATCATTGTAAAAAATTTCGAAGCAGACATCAAAGAATTTAGCTGGGCCATTAACACTGCTAGAAAAGAAGGAATTAAAGTCCGCTATAGTCTAGCGCACGACGATATTTCCATTGAACCTCACAATAGATTTCAAATTAGAGGAAGAGGACTTGCAGGGACAATCTTACTTCATAAAATCCTAGGATTTGCAGCTCAAAATGGTGCCGACATCGAGCAACTAACTGATTTAGGTCATGAACTTGCTCCCGAAATCGCAACAATTGGCTTTGCAACGAAATCGGCTAGTCTCCCCCAAGCCACCCTTCCACTATTTAACTTAGAAGAAGGAAATATTTCTTATGGTATTGGGATACATGGCGAAGAAGGCTATCGTATAGTCCCATTCCAATCATCGGAAATCCTTGCAAATGAAATTATAAGTAAATTAAGATTGCACTATCATTGGAAAAAGGGTGATCAATTTATATTGCTTGTAAATAATCTAGGCACTACCAGCAACTTAGAAATGGGTATATTTATCAATGATTTCCTTCAACTCTTAGAAATTGAAGGAATCACTATTACATTTATAAAATCAGGAACATTTATGACCAGTCTGGATATGGCAGGTATATCCGTAACTCTTTGCCCTGCGAAAAATAAACAATGGTTAGAAGCGCTCAATGCTCCAACAACAGCTTTTTCATGGTAATTTGCTTGTATAACTCAAAAGGGCTACATCACTTGTTAGACCTTTGCTTTTATCTTATACTCAATGAAAATCAAGGAGCAAACTAGGAAACTAGCCGCAGGTTGCTCAAAACACAGTTTTGAGGTTGTAGATAAGACTGACGAAGTCAGTGAGCATATCTACGTTAAGGCGACGCTGACGTGGTTTGAAGAGATTTTGAAAGAGTATTAGACCATACTTTTCCAAAATGCGCCCAAAAAACCTTGCAACTAGGTTACAAGGTTGATCACACATTAATCGAAGTTAACGTATTCTTTTTGAAGTTCAAGAACTTCTTCCATTGTTGAACACTCTGTAAGGGCACGGTTTGCGTACTCTTCCATCTTAGCAGTATCCAATTTCTTCATCAAACTACGTGTACGAAGGACAGATGTTGCTGACATAGAAAACTCATCCAAGCCCATTCCGACAAGAAGTGGAACAGCTTTTTGATCGCCAGCCATCTCACCACACATACCAGCCCATTTACCTTCAGCGTGAGCTGCCTTGATAACGTTGTTGATCAAGCGAAGGATTGATGGGTTATATGGTTGGTAAAGGTATGAAACTTGCTCGTTCATACGGTCTGCCGCCATTGTGTATTGGATCAAGTCGTTTGTACCAATTGAGAAGAAGTCTACTTCTTTAGCAAATTGGTCTGCAAGCATGGCTGCTGCAGGAATTTCAATCATGATACCAACTTGGATATCATCTGCAACTGCAACTCCTTCTGCAAGAAGGTTTGCTTTTTCTTCGTCAAAGACTGCTTTAGCTGCACGGAATTCTTTCAAAAGGGCAACCATTGGGAACATGATACGCAATTGACCATGAACAGAAGCACGAAGAAGGGCACGGATTTGTGTACGGAACATTGCATCTCCAGTTTCAGAAATAGAGATACGAAGGGCACGGAATCCAAGGAATGGGTTCATTTCGTGTGGCATATCGAAGTAAGGAAGTTCCTTATCTCCACCAATATCCATTGTACGAACAACCACTGGTTTACCATTCATTCCCTCAAGAACAGCCTTATACGCTTCATACTGCTCATCTTCTGTTGGGAAGTCTTGAGAATCCATGTACAAGAACTCTGTACGGTAAAGTCCAACAGCTTCTGCACCGTTGTTGTTAACACCTTCAACGTCTTTTGGAGTACCGATGTTAGCTGCCAACTCGAAGTGTTTACCGTCAGCAGTCACTGTTTGAGCATCTTTCAAAAGTGCCCATTCAGCTTTTTGTTTAGCATAAGCTTCACCAGCTGCTTTAAATTCTGCCGCTTGTTCATCTGTTGGGTTGATAATCACTTCACCAGTAATTCCGTTAACGGCAAGGATATCACCGTCTTTGACGATTTCAGTGATGTTATTTGTTCCCAATACAGCTGCAATTTCAAGTGTACGTGCCATGATAGCTGAGTGGCTTGTACGTCCACCGATGTTTGTTACAAAAGCTTTTACAAAGTTTTTGTCCAATTGAGCTGTATCAGATGGTGTTAAGTCATGTGCAATCACGATTACTTCTTCATTGATAGAAGCTGGGTTTGGCAATTTCTTACCAAGAAGGTTTGCCAATACACGTTTTGTCACGTCGCGGATATCCGCTGCACGTTCTTGCATGTATGGGTTGTCTTCCATGCCTTCAAAGATAGTGATGAACATATCAGTCACTTCTTTCAGACCTGCTTCTGCATTGACTTTCTTAGCACGAATTGTTTCTTTAATCTGACCAATCAATTCTGGGTCAGAAAGAACCATCAAATGAGCGTCAAAAACTTGAGCCGCTTCTTCACCAAGCGTACCTACAGCTTTCTCGCGGATAAGAGAAAGCTCGTTTTGAGAAGCTTCAAGAGCAACATCCAAACGAGCCTCTTCTGCGTTTGTATCTTCGACTGAAATAGTCTCGAATGACAAATCCGGTTGAACGAGTAGATATGCTTTTGCAACTGCAACACCGTCAGATGCTGCGATTCCTTTAAGCATTTCTGTCATTTCCCTTATGCCAATCCTTCTTTTTCCATTGTTTCTGAGATTGCAGCGATGGCGTCATCTGCATCTGCACCTTCAGCTGAGATAGTTACGTCAGCACCTTGGCCAACACCAAGACTCATAACACCCATAATTGATTTAAGGTTAACTGATTTACCTTTGTATTCAAGAGTGATATCTGAAGCAAATTTGCTAGCAGTTTGCACCAACAATGTTGCTGGACGTGCGTGAATACCTGTTTCTGCCACTACGTGGAAATCTTTAGAAGCCATAGTTTGACTCTCCTTTTGTTCTTTCTTTTTTTGAGTTATATGTGATAACCCTTACAGTTTGGTATTATACCATCTTCTAGGATTTTTTTCAAGCATTTTCTGGATTTTCCTTCAATTTCCTTTCAGATAACTTGCTGAAAATCTTCTATCCTAGATAACAAAACACAGGATATAGTTTCTTCAAAAACAATTTATAGGATAATTATTGCTGTTTTATAAAACAAACACTACATATTGTGTTTTGTGAGCTTTGCTAGAAAAACAGACCACTATATTTAGTTCAAATCATTGACAAAATTTTATTTTCTGATATACTAGGATAGTATTAAATTTTGAAGAGGAGTTACACAATGGTAACCGTTTATTCTAAAAACAACTGTGTCCAATGTAAGATGACCAAACGTTTCTTGGACAGTAATAATGTCTCTTATCGTGAAATCAATCTTGATGAGCAACCTGAGTACATCGATCAAGTTAAAGAGCTCGGTTTTAGCGCAGCTCCTGTTATCCAAACACCATCTGAAGTCTTTTCAGGTTTCCAACCAGGAAAACTGAAACAATTAGCATAATCTTAGTACATCATCCAGAAGAAACTGCTTCTAGGGCTAACTTAGAGGCCTTTCTTTTGTAATTAGATAAGGGAAATTTTATGGGATTAAAACATCTTGAAGACGTGACTTACTTCCGTCTCAATAACGAAATCAACCGTCCTGTCAATGGACAAATCATGCTTCATAAAGATAAGGAAGCCTTGGATGCCTTCTTTAAAGAAAATGTCGTTCCAAACACTATGGTTTTTGATTCAATTAAAGATAAAATCAACTACCTCATTGACCACAACTACATCGAAACAGCCTTTATCAAGAAATACCGTACAGAGTTCTTGGAAGAATTGGCTCAATTTATCAAAGACCAAAACTTCCAATTCAAGTCTTTCATGGCAGCTTATAAATTTTACAATCAATATGCTTTGAAAACTAACGACGGTGAATACTATCTTGAAAGCATGGAAGACCGTGTCTTCTTTAACGCCCTTTATTTCGCTGATGGGAATGAAGCTGTTGCAATCGATATTGCCAATGAAATCATCCACCAACGCTACCAACCTGCTACTCCTTCCTTTTTGAACGCAGGTCGTGCTCGTCGTGGGGAGTTGGTATCTTGCTTCCTGATTCAAGTAACGGATGATATGAACTCTATCGGACGTTCTATCAACTCAGCACTTCAACTTTCACGTATTGGTGGTGGTGTGGGAATTACCCTCAGCAACCTTCGTGAAGCTGGTGCACCTATCAAGGGGTATGAAGGAGCAGCTTCTGGGGTCGTTCCAGTTATGAAGCTTTTTGAAGACAGCTTCTCTTACTCCAACCAATTGGGGCAACGTCAAGGTGCCGGTGTTGTCTACCTCAACGTCTTTCACCCTGATATCATCGCCTTCCTTTCAACTAAGAAAGAAAACGCCGATGAAAAAGTTCGTGTCAAAACCCTATCACTTGGTGTTGTAGTACCAGATAAATTCTACGAATTGGCGCGTAAAAATGAAGAAATGTACCTCTTCAGTCCTTACTCTGTAGAAAAAGAATACGATGTGCCATTCAACTACATCGACATCACTGAAAAATACGATGAATTGGTCGCAAATCCAAATATTCGCAAGACAAAAATCAAGGCGCGTGATTTGGAAACTGAAATCTCTAAATTGCAACAAGAGTCTGGCTACCCTTATGTAGTCAACATTGATACGGCTAACCGTGCAAACCCAGTTGATGGTAAGATTATCATGAGTAACTTGTGTTCTGAGATTCTTCAAGTCCAAGAACCAAGCTTGATCAACGATGCTCAAGAATTCCTTCAAATGGGAACGGACGTTTCATGTAACCTTGGTTCAACCAACGTGGTTAACATGATGACTTCACCTGATTTTGGTCGTTCTATCCGTGCTATGGTTCGTGCCCTTACTTTCGTTACAGATAGTTCACACATCGTAGCTGTTCCTACCATCGACCATGGAAATAGCCAAGCTCACACCTTTGGACTTGGTGCCATGGGACTTCACAGCTACCTTGCCCAACAATTGATTGAATATGGATCGCCTGAATCTGTTGAATTTACAAGCATCTACTTCATGCTCATGAATTACTGGACCTTGGTAGAATCAAACAATATTGCGCGTGAACGTGGTATTACCTTCCACAACTTTGAAAAATCAGACTATGCTAACGGAAGCTACTTCGACAAGTATGTGACTGGCGAGTTTGTTCCAAAATCAGACCGTGTTAAAGAACTCTTCAAAGATGTCTTTATCCCTGGTGCTGCTGATTGGGCTGAACTTCGCGACAAGGTTCAAGCAGATGGTCTTTACCACCAAAATCGCCTTGCTGTAGCGCCAAATGGTTCTATCAGCTATATCAACGACGTTTCTGCTTCTATCCACCCGATTACGCAACGTATCGAAGAACGCCAAGAGAAGAAAATTGGGAAAATCTACTATCCTGCTGCTGGCTTGTCTACAGAAACCATTCCTTACTACACTTCTGCCTACGATATGGATATGCGTAAAGTCATCGATGTTTACGCTGCTGCGACTGAACACGTGGATCAAGGACTTTCACTCACCCTCTTCATGCGCAGTGACATTCCAAAAGGCCTTTACGAATGGAAGAGGGAAAATAAACAAACGACACGTGACTTGTCCATCCTTCGGAACTATGCCTTTAACAAGGGAATCAAGTCTATCTACTACGTCCGCACCTTTACAGATGACGGTGGAGAAGTCGGTGCCAACCAATGTGAAAGCTGTGTGATTTAGTTTCTAGCATAGAAACACTATTTTTCCCTAAGCAGCACTGATAAAATCAAATCTACTAGGTCATAACATAATTTATGTAACATTTTAAAAGTCGGGCTTCCGACTTTTTGTGCGATACTCCTATAGAATTATGGTAAAATAGAAATAATTGTGAGTTCGCAATACTAAACACAGAAAGAGATTTCAAATGGAAACTTACTACAAAGCCATTAACTGGAATGCCATCGAAGATGTCATCGATAAATCAACTTGGGAAAAGCTGACGGAGCAATTCTGGCTCGATACACGTATTCCCTTGTCAAACGACTTGGATGACTGGAGAAAGCTATCTAACAAAGAAAAAGACTTGGTTGGAAAAGTCTTTGGTGGTTTAACCCTTCTCGACACTATGCAATCTGAAACTGGGGTTCAAGCCCTTCGCGCAGACATCCGTACACCACATGAGGAAGCTGTTTTCAATAACATCCAATTTATGGAATCTGTCCACGCTAAATCTTACTCATCAATCTTCTCTACCTTAAATACTAAGGCTGAGATTGAAGAAATTTTCGAATGGACCAATACCAATCCTTACCTACAAAAGAAGGCTGAGATTGTCAACGAAATCTACCTAAACGGTAGCCCACTTGAAAAGAAAGTTGCTAGCGTTTTCCTAGAAACCTTCCTCTTCTATTCAGGTTTCTTCACTCCCCTCTACTATCTTGGTAACAACAAACTTGCCAACGTTGCGGAAATCATCAAATTGATTATTCGTGATGAATCTGTTCACGGAACCTACATTGGTTACAAATTCCAACTTGGTTTCAATGAATTACCTGAAGAAGAGCAAGAAAAGCTAAAAGAATGGATGTACGACTTACTCTATACTCTTTATGAAAATGAAGAAGGCTACACAGAGAGCCTCTATGACGGTGTTGGTTGGACGGAAGAAGTTAAAACCTTCCTTCGTTACAATGCTAACAAGGCTCTCATGAATCTGGGACAAGATCCACTCTTCCCAGACTCAGCAGATGATGTGAACCCAATCGTCATGAACGGTATTTCAACAGGAACATCTAACCACGACTTCTTCTCTCAAGTCGGAAATGGTTACCTCCTTGGTGAAGTTGAAGCCATGCAAGATGATGACTACAACTACGGTTTGGACTAATACTCTTCGAAAATCTCTTCAAACCACGTCAGCTTCGCCTTGCCGTAGATATGCTTACTGACTTCGTCAGTCTTATCTACAACCTCAAAACTGTGTTTTGAGCAACCTACGGCTAGCTTCCTAGTTTGCTCTTTGATTTTCATTGAGTATAATTCTCCACCACTCTTAACCATCAAAAAGTAAACTAGAAACAACAAAATAATAACTTAATAAAAATATCGAAAGCTTTGAAAATAAACCTCGATATTTTTGTTTTTGTTTTATTTTGTTGTTTTTGTATTTGAATGATGAGCTAGTTTATGGTAAGATAGTAGTAGGAAACGAGGTGATAATATGCTCAAACAAGAAAAATTAACCAAAATTTTAGAGATAGTAAATAGTAAAGGAACCATAACGGTTAAGCAGATTATGGACGAAATAGCCGTTTCAGATATGACTGCAAGGCGCTATTTACAGGAATTAGCTGATAAAGATTTGCTGATTCGTGTGCATGGTGGAGCTGAAAAACTTCGAACCAACTCCCTTTTGACTAATGAGCGATCAAATATTGAAAAACAAGCCCTCCAAACGGCAGAAAAACAAGAAATAGCCCGTTTTGCAGGCAGTCTAGTAGAAGAAAGAGAAACTATTTTTATTGGACCAGGAACAACATTAGAATTTTTTGCGCGCGAATTGCCTATTGACAATATCCGCGTCGTGACCAACAGTCTACCTGTTTTTCTGATTTTAAGCGAACGAAAATTAACAGATTTGATTTTGATAGGTGGAAATTATCGCGATATTACAGGTGCTTTTGTTGGCACATTGACCCTACAAAATCTCTCTAATCTCCAATTTTCTAAAGCTTTCGTTAGCTGTAATGGTATTCAAAACGGGGCTCTAGCTACTTTTAGCGAGGAAGAGGGAGAGGCTCAACGCATCGCTTTAAATAATTCTAATAAAAAATATTTACTCGCAGATCATAGTAAGTTCAATAAGTTTGATTTTTATACTTTTTATAATGTATCAAATCTTGATACTATTGTTTCAGATTCTAAACTAAGTGATTCAATCCTTTTTAAGCTATCTAAACACATTAAAGTCATCAAGCCTTAATAAACTGAAAGAGCCTGAGTAACAACTCAATTTCAGAAGAAAAAAAGTAAATCTTCCCACAATAAAACGCATAGTATCAAGGTTTTTCAACACCTGATATTATGCGTTTTTCTGTATCAAAGACTTTTTGCCCAATTGCTTTATCTGCCACCTCAAAGCTATGCATTGAGAAATCTGCGACTCGCTTCCTAGTTTAAAGTTGCTCTTTGATTTTCATTGAGTATAAGCAACGTGATTAGATAAGAGTTTTGCAGAGTACTAGATATAAGATTTAACTTTTTTGGAAATTGCTTATGATTGTTGAAACGGCATAAAATCTGAATCAAAGGAGATAGTATCCCGTTCTTCAGGATTGATAAAATTTAAAAACAAATTTTTAAATTCTTCTAGCTCATAGTCTGAATGGCAAATCCATTCTTTACCGGTAGAGACATACCATTTTCCAAGTTTTTTCAGCTCCTCATTAGTCAAACAAGGTATTTGAGAACATTTATCAAAATTGATAATATAAACTTTTTCATAAATAGATTGGATAAAATCTTTGAACATCTTTTTGCCTCACTAGAATTCTATATCTAATGACTCATTCTACTAGTCTATAATCTGACTTTCCGCTACTTTCTTGTACCAGTGAGCTGATTTCTTAGGATAACGTTCTTGAGTTTCAAAGTCTACATAGAAGAGACCGTAACGTTTTTCATAACCGTTTGACCATGAGAAGACGTCCATCAATGACCAAATGAAGTAACCTTTTACATTAGCTCCATCTGCAATCGCATCAGACAAGACCTCTAAGTGTTGTTTCACATAATCAATACGGCCATCATCGTAAACAGTGTTATCAACGAACTCATCTTTATATCCAAGACCATTTTCAGTGATGTAAATCTTCTTGTAGTTCGGATAATCTTTCTTCACGCGCATGATTTGGTCATACAAACCTTGAGGGTAGATAATCCAATCCCAATCCGTACGTGGTACATAGTCAGGAGCTACACGACGACCAACACCTTTGATTTGGTATTTAGAGCTTCCTTTCTCACCCTTACCATTATGGATAATTTCAGTTTCTCCATCAAATGCTTCCATCCAATCACTCATATAGTAGTTGATGCCTAGAAAATCATTCAAGTCTTTTGCTGCTTCTAATGCTGTAAAATCTTCTTCACGAAGATCCAAGCTACCACCATTGACTGATAAGATATGGTTGACACCTTCCATCGTTTCAGCTGAATAGCGACCTAGATAAGTTGCATCCAAGATAAATTTATTGTGAATAATATCTTCCAACTCAGCTGCACGAACATCTGCTGGATTTTTAGGATCCAAAGGATACTTAGTTGGCAGAGCGTGAACAACACCAATTTCACCTTTATATCCTTTATCTTTATATAGTTTCACAGCGCGTGCATGAGAAACCATCATATTGTGGTGCGATTGGAAAACTTTGGCAAGGTCGTACTGAATACCTGGAGGGAATTTACCAACCAAGTATTGACCATCACCAATTGGCCCAATTTCATTAAAGGTTGTCCAATAGTTTACTTCTGGAAATTCTTCAAAACAGAAGGCTGCGTAGTCTACAAAGTGTTCAATATTTTCACGGTTTAAGAAGTCTCCATTTGAGTGGAGAGCTTCTGGCGTGTCAAAGTGATGGAGAGTTACAAAAGGTTCAACGTGACGTTTGTGACACTCTGCAAATAGATTATGATAAAACTCAACACCTTTAGCATTTACTTGACCATAACCAGTCGGGAAAATACGTGACCAGGCAATAGAAATTCGAATGCCATTGACACCATACTCTTCTGCTAGCTTGAGGTCAACTGGATATCGATTGTAAAAATCACTGGCTGGTTCTGCAGTGTACCAGTAGTTATCTTCAAGATATTTATCCCACGCTACTGGTCCTTTACCATCAGTATGTGTAGCACCTTCTGCTTGATAAGCAGCTGTAGCGCCACCGAAAATAAAGTCTTTTGGTAATGTTTTTGTCATTTTTTTCACCTATTTCATGATTTAAATAAAGTAAAAGTGAGAGGAGAGGAGTCAGTGAGCCATCCTTCTCCATCTCACTTCTTGTACCAAGTCACCAAATTGTGACATGAGGAGGTAAAAACGATGTCTTTTTACCGAGGAATTAACAAGGCGATTAGGAAATTCGCCATAGCGATTTCCGTAACGATAGGAGACTATTTCAGAGTCCCTAGCCTTAATCGAATTGTGACATGAGGAGGTAAAAACGATACTTTTTTACCGAGGAATTAACAAGGCGATTAGGAAATTCGCCATAGCGATTTCCGTAACGATAGGAGACTATTTCAGAGTCCCTAGCCTTAATCGAATTGCGCTTGTACAAATGCAAGAGCACCTTTTCCATCACGGGTTAATTTGATGTATTGAGCGCCTTCTGTCTTAGCAAGTTTAATACCGAGTTTATCTGTTTCTGCTTTCATATCTTCAAAGTTTGAAGCAACTTGAGGGGCAAGGATAACCAAATCAAACTCTGGCAACATTTCACGGTGAGCACCATAGCCACCTGCTGCTGCTTTCACAGGGACATTGTATTCTGCTGCTGCCTTATTCAAAGCATTTGCAAGGAGACCACTTGTCCCTCCACCTGCACAGAGAACGAGAACATTTGTTTCTTCAGTGATGGTATTTTGTGTTGCTTCTACACCCGCTTTTTCAAGAATAGCATCTGCTTTTGCAGTGTTAAAGTTTGCAGCAACTTTTTCTTTCAATTCATCATTAGACTTACCTGAACGCTCTTCTTCAAGAATTTGTTCATCATAGACTTTAAGGAATGGATAGTAAATGACTACGTCAACCACGATTAGAAGGGCAGCAAGAATGAATGATAGCACTTGGAAGTTGGTACCAAGAACTAGACCTAGTGGAGCTGGAGTTGTCCATGGTAGATTAGCAGTAAATGAGTTCATTCCAAGTGTTTCAATAAAGAATTTGAAGATCCATACGTTTGCGATTGGAGCAAAGATAAATGGAATGAAGAAGATTGGATTTAATACCAATGGTGCACCAAACAAGATTGGTTCGTTGACACCAAAGAAGGTTGGAACAACAGACGCACGTCCGATTGCACGGTTACGTTTTGATTTTGTTAACCACATGAACATGAATGGAACAACCAGTGTCGCACCAGTACCACCCATGGTAACGATAAACATTTGTGTACCAGAAGTAAGAATCTTGTCAGCATGCATCCCTTGTTGGAGAAGGTTCAAGTTGACTTCGGCATTGGCATAGGTAATCGCTGCGATTGCTGGTTCAACGATAGATGGACCATGAATACCAACAAACCAGAAGAAGGCAAAGGCACCAAAGATAATGGTAATACCAAGATAGCCATCAGCAGCAGAGAAGAGTGGTGCAAAGAATTTACCGATTGATTCAGCTACGCTTGCACCCACAAAATGACGAGCTAGTAAATCAAGAGCATAAAGTGAAACAACTGAGAGAGTGAATGGAATCACATCTTTAAAGACTTGTGAGATATTTGGTGGAACTTCGTCAGGCATACGAATAGTGACGTTGTTCTTAACACAGACCTTATAGATAGCTACTGTAACAAAGGCAGCAAGGAAGGCTGAAAGCAAACCTTTTGTTCCAAGGAAATCTGTTGCAAAACCACCTGCAATTGGGTCAGCTGCCAACATCAACAAACCAACAATTGCTGCCAACAATGTTGACATATAGTTGATTTGATTGGTTTTCTCCATGCTCCGGTTTACTGAGTCGGTCAATGACTTGGCTGTTGTACCAGCTACTAAGAGAGCCAGAATTCTCATTGAATAGCTGTAAGGTTTCATCAGAAAGGCTACAACTTCATCAGACCATTTAAAGCCCCATGAGTTTGGTACAAAGGCAATCAAGATAAAAATACTTGAGAAGAGAATAACAGGCATACCTGCAATGAAACCATCACGAATAGCACGAAGATAGATATTACGAGATAATTTCTCGAAGAAAGGCTTTCCTTTCTCGATAAAGGCGATTAACTTATTCATTATTTAACTCCTCTCTTATAAAGTTCGATTAAGTGGTGCATCAAATCTTTTAACAAGATAGTTGTCATCAAGTGGTCTTGGCCATGCATCATGGTTACACTATACGCTAAGTCCTCACCTGAAGCCTCCTTAGTTAATAGACTTGTTTGCGCGTGGTGAGCCTCTGCAATACAGCTACCAGCTTCCTCTACCAGAGCGTCCGCTTTTTCAAAATCACCAGCTTCAGCAGCCTTCAAGGCTTCCAATAGTTTTGAACGAGCATCGCCAGCATAGGCTACGATTTCAAAACCTAACAATGTTACTTCTTCTCTATTCATGATAGAATTCTCCTTATATAATTTTAAATAATTTTTATGATAATAAACGTTGGATATGTAGAACTAGATAAACTCGTTCACTTTTATACAAATCAAGACCCGTATGTTGCGTAATCACATCATAGATCTTGGAGCCAATCTCGAAGGCTTTTGGATATGATTGTTTAATATGATCTTCCATATCCAGAAGTGATTGGTTATCATCTCTAGATCTGTCTAAATAATCCAAGAAATAATTCAAATGAATCATAAAACGATCATAGAAATGGGTATTCTCTTTGGTTCGCTGAATTGCATAGTCCCTTAGGACTTTTTCAACATTCCTGAGAATTTCTTTCCTCTTATCAATCGACTCAACCACTTGGACTTCATTCTCACCTTCGGCATTGATGAAATGATAAGCAATCCGAATAATTTCGTCCTCAGGAAAATGATCTGCTAACTTCTGACGGTAAATTTCAAAAGCTTCGTTTGCGATTTGAAAAGCGACAGGATACTTGGCAGAAATATCTGGCAGATTACTATCCTTGTACCTTCCTTGAGTTAGAGCTTGGTAAGAACAGTAAATATGATCTGTCAAGGTTACATAGAGATACTCTTGAATCGGATAGTGATATTTCTTGGAAAGCTTATCAATAATCTCATAGGTCACTGTGATAAAATCAAGCGGAACATCTTTGAGAAGAGCCATAAAGTTTTCTCTGGACTCTTCGGTCTTCATCCGAAAGATTTTCTCAACCTGCTGTTCAGCAATCAAATCTCCCTTCTTCTTTCCGAATGCAATCCCCTTACCAATCACAATCACTTCTTCTCCCTTATCATTTCTGACAAGCGAGACATTGTGATTCATTGGATTTAGAATTCGATACATGTCAACCTCCTTTTATATCTTAAAGGTATATGAGTATAAAAAATGACCACAAATGAACTAGAAAATCAGCCGATTTCTAATTCACCTGTGATCATGCCTAATATTACTTAGTAACACTCACCTTGTATTAACTTGTGATTTAAGTATAGCACAAGTAAGTTATTTTGTAAACCTTTACATACAACTTTTTTTAAACTTAACTATGTTCTAAAATTCATCAAACAGAGGCTCTGTTTTTATTTATTTTTGTAAATCAAAACAAAAACAGGAAGACAGAAAAATAAAAAAGTAGCTACATTTTTAAAATTCATTAAATCTAATAAACAAAGAACACAAGAAACTATAAAACAAAATACGGTTATTTTTTTAAACGAACTATTCATAAAGAAATAACCTTTAAGGTAAATCTATGGTGTAAACAAGGTTTACAAATGGCACCTCTACTGTAGCTACAGCAACTGTCCAATAATTTTCTACAGCAGTTTTTACAGCCCAGCCAATCGCACCATTTATTACAGCAACAAACCCAGCCGTAACAGGATTAACCGCAAATTGTTTTAAATGCCATCCAGCATATCCAGTAGCGAAAGCTCCAGCAGCCCAGCCACCCATCCCCCTCACTTGAGGACCAAGATTGAAACGAAAACCTACAGGACCTCTTTCGTAAACGTTAGGCAACTCTTTTACAGCTTCATACATCAAACTTGCTTCTTGTACAGAAATACCAATATTTTTTGCTAGCTCTTCAGGAGTACCTTTTAAATTTATATTTCCAAATTTATCTACATAAAAATAATCTTCCAAAATTTGACCAGCATTTACAATATCTTCTGAAACCGAAACATTATAAAATTTATTCCCATCAACATTCAAAACAATATCATTTGCTTTATCTACTCTAGTTAGGGCACTATCTGCAAATACAGAATGACTAACCATAGGTAAGGCTGATGAGAATATTGAAACAATACCTAGTCCTACAACTAACGCTTTAAAACTCTTTTTAGTAGCCATTTATCTTCTCCTTTTATAAAACAACGAATTGAAATGTGCGTCTAAATATAGTTTATTCTGGCAATATTGTTTCCGTATTATTCCTTCCTAGCTCGTAAAATAAACTATACCTTATTTTTATTATACTTCATCTAGTTACTTTCTAATTCATATTAACTTGTGATTTAAGTGTAGCACAAGTAAGTTATTTTGTGAATCTTTACATACAACTTTTTTTAAAATTTTTTTAGATTCATGTTCCTAACCTAGGAGGACTTGCTTACACGCGTTCTTTCCATGAAGTTGCTGTTGTTTGAAGAACTTTGTTGAGTTCGTCAATGTTTTCAAAACCAGTTGTGCGAAGCCATTCACGAGCTGCTGCTTCACCATCTTTGATGTATGCTTCAACTGATCCAGCCCATGTAGCACGGCCACAAAGAACACCATTGAAGTTTGCACCTGATTCATGGGCAAATACAAGAGTATCTTGGAAGAGTTTAGCTGATACACCAGCACTCAAGTAGATGTATGGCAAGTTCGTTGCTTCATCTTGTGCTTTGAAGAAGGCTGCTGCTTCTTCACGTGTATAAACTACTTCACCTTCAGCGAAACCTTCAACATATTTAATGTTAACAGGAACTTCTACTTTCAAGACATCAATGTTAAAGCGTGGGTCTGAGAAAACTTTCATAGCACCAATAACTTTGTGTGGTTTTACTTTCGCGTATTCTACTGAACCTGCGTCAGCAATTTTTTCATCGTAAGCAAGGATTTCAAGGAAGAATGGAATATCTTCAGCCACACACTCAGAACCGATACGTTCGATGTAAGCTTGTTTTTCTTGGTTGAGTTCGTCTGAACTATCTACATCATAGTAAAGCAAGAACTTAACTGCATCTGCACCTTCTTCTTTAATACGTTTTGCAGACCAAACATCCAAGCAGTCAGGCAAGCGTTTTGTACTTGTTGTGTCATAACCTGTTTTTTCATAAGCAAGGAGAAGACCAGCTTTTTCATCAAGAGCTTTAGTTGCTGGAAGTCCATATTCAGGATCAAGAAGCATAGATGAAGCGTATTTAGTTAATTCATCTGCTACCAAAACTTTAAGTTCTTCCATTTGAGCTACAGTTGGTTCTTCTGTTTGGTGTTGAGCCATGAGACGTTTCAAAGCACCACGTTGGTCAAATGCAAGAGCTGAGATGATACCATTTTCATCAGAAAGTTTTTCTAAGCGTGCACGTTTTTGTTCTGTTAAAGCCATTTTATACCTCTTTTACTATTAATTGATCATATAGAGCTTGATAGTTGGCCATGTTGACATGACCAGTCATTTTTTCTTGAGCATTGAGCATACCAAGGACATTTGCCTTGATGAGTAATGCTGCATCCGATTCTTTGTGAAGAAGTCCTGAAGAAATTCCTGCTACAGTAGAATCTCCAGATCCAACAGGATTTACTACCTGAATTCTAGGAATATCTACCTTGTAGAAAGTGTCTCCATGTTTGGCAAAGGCACCGTTGGCACCAAGTGAAACGATAATCCATTCAATACCTGCAAACAAAGGTTCTTGAAGGACTTCTTTTAATTCATCCAAATCCTCAGAAACTTCTCTTCCAAGGAGCTGAGACAATTCCTCATTATTTGGTTTGATGACTGTTGGTTTATGTGGTGATTCAAGAACCGCCTGAAGTGCTGCACCAGAGCAGTCCAAGACAACAGGCTTGCCAGCTTGATTAGCAAGTTCTACCAAACTGGCATAGTAATCAACTGGAAGGCCAGCTGGCAGACTGCCTGAGATAGCTACTACTTCAACTGACTCCAAGAGTTTTTTGAAATGTTCCAAAAAGTCTTGACCTTCCTGTTCCAATACTACAGGACCTTTTTCAAGAACTTCTGTTTGGTTGTCTCCGTGAAGAATAGCGATACAGTTACGAGTTTCTCCCTGAATAGAAAAGAAATCTTTCTTAACATTATCATCAATATTTTCAACCAAAAACTCACCAAGTTTGCCACCCACTAAACCAGTAGCAAGAACAGAATCGCCAAATTCTGAAAGTACTCGGGTAACATTGAGTCCCTTACCACCAGCCGTTTTGGTTACATCCACCACACGATTGACAGTATCAATCTTCAACTCATCCAAGGGATAGGAAATATCAATGGATGGGTTCATTGTGACTGTTAAAATCATAGGTCACCTCTTAGTCGTGGTATTCTCCGCGATCCCATTTTTCAAGGAATTCAGTGAAGAAGTTTGCGTCTGTTTGTCGATTATTGTGACTTTCAAGGTGTTCAATTTTCGCAATCAATTTTTTATTTTCTTCAGATGGTTTGTATTCAGCATGGATGAAAGCTTCGATGATATCACACATAAGCAATTCACCAGTAATCTTACCACCAAAACCAATAACGTTAGCGTTCAATTGTTCTTTAGCATAAAGGGCTGTTGTCATATCACGAACCAAGGCAGAACGAACACCAGGAACTTTATTTACAGCGTTGTTGATACCAACACCAGTACCACAGATACATACTCCAAGATCAGCTTGACCGCTAGTTACAGCTTCCCCTACTTTTTTACCAAAGATTGGGTAGTGAGTACGTGTATGGTCATATGTACCAAAGTCAATAACTTCATATCCTTTTGATTTCAAAAATTCTGAAACCGCCATTTTTTCATCTGTTACGATGTGGTCACATCCAATTGCAATTCTCATTTTTAACTTACCTTTCTTACTATAATCTAATTAGCACATTTTATTCAACATGTCGACACGGATTTGATGACGTCCACCATCGTATTGACCGTTAACAAATCCTTTAGCGATATTTTTAGCCAATTCATCACCAACAAGTTGTGCTCCCATAGTGATCATACGTGAGTTGTTGTGGCCACGAGTCATATAAGCTGAACGTTCGTCAGATACTTCTGCAGCAACCATTCCTTTGATCTTAGTTGCGACCATAAATGGACCAGCTCCATAAGCATCAATCACGATACCAAGGTTTTGTTCTTCTTTGTTTACTTCTGCAGCAACAGCAAGAGTCACATCAACAAAGTCTTGACCTTCAGCTGTAACATCCACAAGGTGGAAGTTTTCTTTTTCTAAGAAGTCTTTCACAACTTCTTTCAATCTCAAACCTGCAGCATCTGCACCGATAACAATAGACATATTGTATACTCCTTTTTATTTTTTCTATGCTGGATTCCAGCAGTGTATTGGCTGTCTTTAAAAAACAGTCAATTAGTCCTCACAAACATAATATACTACTATTGTTTGAAAAAGTCAATAGTTTGTGTTTGTTTTTGTTGTTTATTTTTTTGATTTTTTATAAAACTTCTATCTCAAACCCTAATTCTTCAACCTGATTGGCTTCTAAGAGACGAACATTCTTCTTATCTTCTAAATGATTTTCTGCTGAATTTTAAGCAGACTATCATTTCTCTTTTTAGAATCAAAAGGACGAGATTGTGGAAGCTCTGTGGGACTAATAGGTTGTGGCATTCAAATATCGTAACCGCCCAATAA